>CABSDO010000001.1 GCA_902476475.1 uncultured Collinsella sp.
GATGCCGATACTGCTGGCTTTGCGCGCGAGCTCACGCATCGCATGGCGGCGCTCGATGCCGGCGAAGACGGCTTTGTGCCTTATGGATGCATTGTCTCGGAGGGCAAGGTGCCTGCTGCCGTGGGCACCGGCGAGGTTCCCGTTTTTGCCATTATCGCGCCCGAACTGCTGGAGGGCATCGGGTCTCCTCTGCGTGAGTTGCTCGGTAGCGTCTGCGCCGCGGCCTAATATTTGCCATAAAAGGACGGGTTTTTGGTTGGTAAAGCGTTTGACCTGCCAAAATAAACCTGTCCCTTTTTGGTCGGTTGCCGTTTGGGGGCCGATTGGCAACGCTCGCTGATTATAGTCTTGACCTGCGCTAGAATAGGGGCATCTGAATGTCCGGGCGCATGGAGGCGTGCGCCCGTATGCTGAGGAGGACTCTATGGCAACTGTTGCCGCACCTATCGATGCTACGTCGACTGCCGCTTGGAAGGCGCTCGAGGCTCATCAGGAGAAGCTCGAGGCTGAAGGTATCGACCTCAAGGCCTGGTTCGCCGCCGATGCCGAGCGCGTGAACAAGCTGAGCTTTGACGCCGGTGACCTGCACTTCGATCTGTCCAAGAACCTGGTGACCGATGAGACCGTCAAGCTGCTGTGCGATCTTGCCCGCGAGGTGAAGCTCGAGGAGCGCCGCGACGCCATGTTCTCCGGCGAGCACATTAACACCACCGAGGACCGCGCCGTCCTGCACACCGCGCTTCGTCGCCCGGCAAGCGAGAAGGGTCAGCTCATCGTCGACGGCCAGGACGTCGTCGCCGACGTGCACGAGGTCCTCGATCGCATGTATGCCTTCGCCGAGCGCGTGCGCTCCGGTGAGTGGAAGGGCGTTACCGGCAAGAAGATCGAGCATCTGGTGTCCATCGGCATCGGCGGCTCCGATCTGGGCCCGGTCATGGCTTACGAGGCCCTGCGTCCCTATGCTGACGCCGGTATCGACTGCCGCTACATCTCCAACATCGACCCCAACGACCAGGCCGAGAAGCTTAAGGGTTTGGACCCCGAGACCACGCTCGTGATCATCGTCTCCAAGACCTTCACCACGCTCGAGACCCTCACCAACGCTCGCGAGGTCAAGACCTGGATGCTCGAGCAGCTCAAGGCTCAGGGCGCCATCGACGGCTCCGATGAGCAGAACGCCGAGGCCGTGGCAAAGCACTTCGTCGCCGTCTCCACCGCACTCGAGAAGGTCGAGGCCTTCGGTATCGACCCCGCCAACGCCTTCGGTTTCTGGAACTGGGTCGGCGGCCGCTACTCCGTCGACTCCGCCGTGGGCCTGTCGCTGATCGTCGTGCTCGGCCCCGAGCGCTTCCAGCAGTTCCTCGAGGGCTTCCACGCCATCGACGAGTACTTCTGCAACACGCCGCTCGAGAATAATGCCGTCGCGCTGATGGGCCTGCTCAACGTCTGGTACGTCAACTTCTTCGGTTCCAAGAGCCACGCCGTGCTGCCGTACTGCCAGTACCTGCATCGTTTCCCGGCCTACCTGCAGCAGCTCACCATGGAGTCCAACGGCAAGCATGTCCGTTGGGACGGCAGCGCCGTGACCTCCGATACCGGTGAGATCTTCTGGGGCGAGCCCGGCACCAACGGCCAGCATGCCTTCTACCAGCTGCTGCACCAGGGCACCGTGGTTGTCCCGGCCGACTTTATCGCTTTCGCCAATACCGCCAACCCTGCGACCGATAGCGGTCAGGACGTGCATGAGCTGTTCCTGGGCAACTTCCTGGCCCAGACCAAGGCGCTCGCCTTTGGTAAGACGGCCGACGAGGTCCGCGCCGAGGGCACGCCCGAGCAGATCGTCCCGGCCCGTTGCTTTGAGGGTAACCGCCCGACGACCTCGATCTTTGGCGACACGCTGACCCCGTTCGCACTTGGCGAGCTCATCGCCCTGTACGAGCACATCACGTTTGTCGAGGGCACGGTCTGGGGCATCGACTCCTACGACCAATGGGGCGTCGAGCTGGGCAAGCAGCTTGCCAAGCAGATCACCCCTGCCTTCCACGATGACGCCGCCAAGGCCGAGCAGGACGCTTCGACCCAGGCGCTCATCGAGTTCTACCGCGCGCATCGCAAGTAGTCGCTGCTGTTAACGCATCGCGCCTTATAGTCAGGGGCCCGTATCCTATCGGATGCGGGCCCCTTTGCTTTGCCGTGGTCCCGGGGCGCACGGTCTTTGTGGAACATCGCCGGGGCGCCGCGCGCTGCGAGAACCCTGCGCCTAGATCTCGGTCTCCGCATGGCCTCGCTGCGCCTCGGGCAGCTCTCCGTAGAGCGGATGGTCTTCGAGCCTAAAGCGCTCGACCTGTTCGGGAGTGCGACCGCGTACAAAGAGCCACGAGCGATCGATCGGCGTCGCCATGAGCGTGCTGGGCAGCGCGTCGGCGCGGTCGGAAAACACCCGGGCACTCTCGGGATCCTGGAACGCCAGCACCAGATGCGTGTCGCAGTTGCCCATGATGGAGCGTGCGCGTGCCTCGCCATAGAGCGCATCGAGCTGGTTGGTCGACTGCAGCAGCAGCGTTGCCCAGATGTTGCGGCTTCGGATAATCGAGAGCACGTTGTCGATCTGGGGGATCTGCAGATTTGCGAAGTCATCGAGCATAAAGCGCACGGGCACGGGCAGGCTGCCGTCGGGCTGCCTATCGGCCTCACGAATGAGGCCCATAAACGCCTGCGAAATAAAGAGGCCGGTCAGCGGATCGAGATTGCGGTCAATATCGCTCACGGTTACAAACAGGGCGCAGGGGGTGTGTCCCATGGAAGCGAAGTCCACCTGATGGCACTCACGATAGAGCTGTGCCGCACCGTCGAATCCCAGACACATGACCTTTTCGGCAAGGATGCCGACGATGCTCGCGTGCATGCGCTCGGCATTTTGCGTAATGGCGTAGCGCCGCCATAGCGAGAGGGCATAGCTTTGGGGGTCGGTCGTGATCAGGTCGTCAAACAATCGACCCGTGGCACCGTCCTGCAGGTGCTCGATCAGCTTGATGACCGAGCTGATCGTCTGCTCGTCGGCGGGTAGCTGTTCGGTGACGTAGGCGATAAGACACGACAGCAGGTTTGCCGCCGCATGATCCCAAAAAGGCTGGTTGTTGTCCTCGATGGGGCAGATGGCCTTTGCCACCGAGAGGATGTCCTGCTGGTTGGGCCTGCCGTCCGCCTTGCGGCGAATGTGCCTTAGGGGGTTGTAGCCGCAGCGCTCGATGCCGGGCGCAAGGGCCGGGACGGTGTTGAGGTCGGCGAAGTTGAGACATTGCACGCGGTAACCGTGGGCTGCCAGCACGGGTCCCACTTCGCGACAGAGCGTGCCTTTGGTGTCGAGCACGATGTAGCTTGCGTTCATTTGCAGCAAGTTGGGCTTGAGGACGTTTCGGGTCTTGCCGGCTCCCGAGGGGCCGATCACAAGTGCGTTGTTGTTGAGTCCCGTTTGGCGGGTGTCGCAGGAAAGCGTTCGATCCTTGGCGAGGATGGTGGACGATGCGGACTCAGATGCGGCGAGGCGGCTGGCGAGGTTAGACATGGGCGACCTCCTTGGTGGTCGAGAGGATTTCGTGGGCAAAGCCGAGCTCGACGGCGCGCTCGGTCGAAAGGTAGGTGTCTTTTGCAGTGAGGGACTGGATGCGCTTGGGCGTGAGGCCGCTGCGGTCCGAGAGGATTTGCGTGAGGGTCTTGCGGGTCTGCATGAGACGCCGGCTGGTTTCCTGCAGCGCAAGTGCCGAGCCGCCTGCCCCCTGGGGGATCAGCGGGTCGTGAATCATGAGCTCTGCATGGGGCGCCATACGGCGATTGTCGCCGCCCATAAAGATCACGGCGCCCATGGACGCGGCGAATTCCAGGCAGACGGTGCGGATGGGGCACGATGCGAGGCGCATGGCGTCATAGATTGCAAGACCCGATCGCACGCTTCCGCCGGCGCTGGCGACAAATATGGTGATGGGGCGGCTGGGGTCGGTGGCATCGAGCAGGCGGATCTGCTGGCATAGGTCGTGGGCCATCGGGGTTTCGATGTTTCCCATGACGGAGAGCTCGCGACGGGCGAGCATCTCATCGTAAATGCTGGTGAGCGTGATACCTCGGGCGGATTCACGCATGGTGAGGGGGCTGATGATGGGGGAATGATTGGTGTCCATGAGGACTCCTTTCTGTTGGTTGTGTTGTGGAATAGGATTGTTGCCCGCGGAGGGGCTGGCGGGCTACAGGGTTCGTCCGAGCCTGAGATCGAGCTCGGTTGTGGGGCAGGCTGCCTGTTCGTGCGGCTCGCAAGCGCCAAGGGCTCCAAAGCGATAGAGCGTTGCGGCGGGCGTGGTATAGGCGAGCCGCAGCTGATGCTCGACAGGGGCACATCCGTCATTTTTGTAATGAGCCGCGTAGTACTGCGCGATGCTGGCGTTCATCTCGCTGCCTTTGCGATGGCGCTCAAACTGGCGTCTGCAGGTCTCGATGATCTTTGCTACCGACTTGGGTGCCGTCGCGGGAACAAGGGCGAGATAACCCTCAAATAGCTCGTTGATGCTCAGGAGGCACAGCAGGTCGACCAGCGTCCTTATGGCTGCTCCCTCGGCGGAAAAGTGCGCGGTCATGCGGTTATATCGGTTGCGGTCGACGATGGCCGCATGGGGTCTTGGAGTTTTCTGCCCCGTGGTCCCGGGCTTTTGTCGCGCCTGTGTATTGAGCTCGACGTTGCAGCGCTTGAGGCCGTCCAACGGAAGGAACAGTGCGGTGCGCAGGGTGTTCCGCTTGCTTTCGAGTTCATGACGCTCGTCGGGTTCCCATTCGAGCTTGAGTTTCGTGTCGAGCGCCGTAAGCATATGGGCTAGGCAGCCTACGGTAAGAACGTACGAATCGTTGTCGCGTTTTGGGGCATAGGGGTCTGTCAGCTTGCGAATGTCGGGGTCGCCCATGATCTTTGTGCAGCTCTTCAGCAGTTGAGGGTGGTCGGCCAAGATCGTCGCGAGCGGTAGCGACGCGTAGTTCTTGATGGTCGCGGCGGCAAAGGCGGCGTCATATTCGGTTGCATATGCTCGCTCAATGCGGGCATCCAGAATGCTTTTCTTATCGCCGTTTTCAGCGTGGTGGTTTGTCATAGCTTCTCCAATCGGTTGATGTTCGTGCTGTTTGTTGATGTGTTGGTTGTCGTGAGTGATGTGCTTGCCGTGGGTGATGTGCTGACGTTGGGGTGCTATGCGGTTTTCAATGAGCCCGTGAGGCAGTTGCTGCAGGGGCGGGATGGAACGGCCCATGCAAGGCGGAAGGCATCGTGCTCAAAATCGAGACAGCAATGCCCTGGGTGCCTCACATGTGGCAGTTACCTCATTAAGTTGTCATTGCGTTTGGGGTTGTACTTTGCCGATCTTCCTTCTCTTACACGCTAAAACTCAAACTTCATATGCTCGATCTACTTAAAACCGCAACGGCGGTCTTTTATCAACTTATATGTCGGAACGCGTCTTTGCAAGTACTTTTTTGCGTTTGTTTCAAATGGGGTGGTTTTGCAACCGTCACGCGCCACGCTATGCGAACGTGCCCCGGCTCGGATAAGATGGTGCGATCGAGTTCTACCGCGCTCACCGCAAGTAGTCTTTGTTGCTGAGATAGGTCATGGCCGAAAGGGGCCCGTATCCGTTGGGATACGGGCCCCTTTTCTGTTGTCGGTCGGATACGATGGGTCGCGTGACGTCGTCAGAGGTCGAATTCGACCTGGGCGCTTTGGGCTTCGGGGAGCTCTGTGTAGAGCGGGTGGTCCTCGAGCCTAAAGCGTTCGACCTGCTGGGGAGCGCGGCCGCGGACGAACAGCCAAGAGCGGTCGACGGGCGTTGCCATGAGCGTACTGGGCAGCACGTCGGCACGCTCGGAAAAGACGCGGGCGAGCTCAGGGTCCTGAAGGGCTAGTACGAGCTGCGTGTCGCAGTTGCCCATGATGGAGCGGGCTCGTGCCTCGCCATAGAGTGCGTCGAGCTGGTTTGTTGACTGCAGCAGTAGGGTTGCCCAGATCTCGCGGCTGCGGATGATGGACAGAACGTTATCGATTTGCGGTATCTGCAGGTTGGCAAAGTCGTCGAGCATAAATCGAACCGGTATCGCAAGGCGACCGTCGGGCTGCGCGTCGGCGTAGCGGATGAGTCCCGCGAAGGCCTGCGTTACAAACAGGTTGGTGAGCGGATCGAGGCTACGGTCGAGATCGCTGACGGTGACGAAGAGCGCTCGACGCTCGCATCCCAGAGCCGCGAAATCGATCTGATTCGCATCGGTGTACAGACGGCGTGCACCATCAAAGCCCAGGCACATGACCTTTTCGGCAAGGATGCCCATGATGCTCGCATGCATCTTTTCGGCCGTGATGGTGGGGGAGTAGCGCCGCCAGAGCGAGAGCGCATAGCTTGTGGAGTCGGTGGTCTGCAGGTCGTCGAAGAGGCGTGCCGTGGCGCGGTCTTGGAGATGTTCGCAAAGGTCGATCACCGATGAAAACGTCTGCTCCTCCACGGGCAGCTGCTCACACACATAGGCGATCAGGCAGGAAAGCAGGTTGGCGGCCGCATGGTCCCAAAACGGCTGGGTTTGGTCCTCGACGGGACAGATGGCCTTGGCGACCGAGATGATGTCCTGTTGGTTGGGCTTGCCGTCTTTGGTGCGGCGGATGTGGTTGAGCGGGTTGTAGCCGCATTGCTCGACGTCCTTGGGCATGGTGGCCGTATCGTCAAGATCGGCAAAGTTGAGGCGCTGCACACGATAGCCGTGCGCGGCAAGCACGGGTCCGACTTCGCGGCAAAGCGTCCCTTTGGTGTCGAGCACGATATAGCTCGCATTCATCTGCAACAGGTTGGGCTTAAGAACGTTGCGGGTCTTGCCGGCGCCCGAAGGCCCGATTACGAGCATATTGTTGTTGAGGCCCGTTTGACGCGTATCACACGAGAGTGCGTGGGCTTGCGCAAGGATGGTGGGGGCCGGGGCATGCAGGGCTGTGTTGAGGTTAGACATGGGCGGTCTCCTTGGTCGAGGTGAGAATGCCGTGGGCAAAGCCGAGCTCGACGGCGCGCTCGGCCGAAAGGTACGTATCCTTTGCCGTGAGTGTTTGGATACGCTTGGCCGAAAGGCCGCTTCGATCAGACAGGATTTGCGTCAGGGTCTTGCGGGTCTGCATGAGACGCCGGCTTGTTTCCTGGAGTGCTAGGGCCGAGCCCCCAGCTCCTTGCGGGATGAGCGGGTCGTGAATCATGAGTTCTGCATGGGGCGCCATACGGCGCTCGTTGCCACCCATGAAGATGATGGCGCCCATAGAGGCCGCAAACTCCAGGCAGACGGTGTGGATGGGGCACGGCGAGAGGCGCATGGTGTCGTAGATGGCGAGGCCGGCGCGCACGCTGCCGCCGGGGCTGGCAACAAAGACCGTGATGGGGGCCGTGGGGTCTGCGGCCTCGAGCAGACGAATCTGCTGGCACAGATCGTGTGCCATCGCACTGTTGATGTCGCCCACGACGGAAAGCTCACGTCGGGCGAGCATCTCGTCGTAGACGGAAGTGAGCGTTATGCCACGAGCCGACTCGCGCATCGTGAGCGGGCTGATGATGGGGTTCTGGGTGGTGTCCATGGGGACTCCTTTCTGAATGTAGTGGATCTGAGTGGGGCTATGCGTGCCCGTCTTTAAGCTTCGAAGGCACGCTCGAGCCTGCGTTCAAGCTCGGTAGCGGCCTTATGGCTCCCGGCATTAGCCAGCGCTTTGTCGAACGCGCCAAAGCGCAGCAGCGTGGCGATGGGCGCGGTGTAGGCAAGGTGCAGCTGGCGCTCGAGATCATCGGGAAATTCGTTGGGGCCGTAGCGCTTCTGGTAGAAGTGAACGATGCTTTGGCTCATCTCCCATTCATCGCGGTAGCGCTCGAACTGCCGCTGCTGGATATCGATAATCCGGACTGTCTGAGTGCGAAGGCCAACAGGCGCCAATGCTCGATAACCGTCGAAGAGACGATTGAGGCTGAGTATGCGGAGCATGTCGATGAGGGTACGAACCGTGGTCGGTCCGGCCTGGAATCGGGCAGTCGCACGGTTGTAACGTTCGCGGTCGAGCACCATGATGCTGGGTGGTCCCGATGGGTCTGCCGTATCGTCCTGCCCGCAGTTTGCCTGCTGGTGCCGCGCCTCCAGGGCGTTGAGCCCCATGGCAAGGTCGTGGATGGGAAGCGTCAGCGCCTTTTGCAGGTCGTATCGATGATCCATCAATGTCATCCGCGTCTCGTCGTCCATCTCGAGCCGAAGCTTAGTGTCGAGTGCGGTAACCATATGCGCCAGATGGCCCATGGTATACGGGCCGTCGGTCTTGCCGTGGGGTCCGAGATAAGGATCGGTCAACTCGTGGATGGCCGGATCGTCCATGGTCTCGGCGCAGCGATTCGCCGAAAACTCATGGTTGCTCAGAGCCTCGTCGATGGGCAGCAAGGCGAAGTTCGCAATCGTGGCGGCGGCGAAGCTGGCGTCGTAGCCGCCGTGCAGGGCGCGGTCGATGCGAGTCTGGAGAACGGTGCCGGCGGTTTGGGGACGGGTGGTGTTCATGGCGGTTCCAATCTGTGATGTGCTTGCTTGCGAGTGATGTGCTGGGTGTCGTTGGTGATGTGCTTGCGGTTCTTGATGTGCTGGATTGGGTGCTATGGGGCCAATATGCTCGAAGGACGTTTGCCGGGTGATGGGCGTGCTCCGTGCTTAGACGGAACAGCTGACGTCAACGAGCGCCTTGGGCGGTCTTGCTCCGCTATTTAGTTGTCGATAAAAGATGCTTGGTGTTCATATGCCGATCTTCCTTCTCTTACATGCTGAAAACTGAAACTGAATATGCTCGACCAAATGGTGACCAACGTTGCGGTCATTTTTAACTTAATCAGGCTCCAGCGATTTGGCAAGTATCTTTTTCAAAAATGTTCTTCGGGGGATGCTCGGCTCGGATATGATGGTGCGCGACAAACTCAACGCAGGGAGGCATATATGGCAATCAAGGCCATTGCAATGGATATCGACGGTACGCTCACCAACGACCAGAAGGTGATCAGCCCGCGCACGCGCGAGAAGCTGCTCGCGGCGCAGGAGTCGGGCATCAAGCTCATCTTGGCTTCGGGCCGTCCCGCATGGGGGCTTCATGCTCTGGCGCAGGAGCTCGATCTTCAGAACCACGATGGCCTGCTGGTGGCTTTTAATGGTGCGCACGTGGTCGATGCTCAGACCGACGAGGTGCTGTTTGACCAGGCTATGCCGGTCGACGAGCTGCACCGTCTGCTCGACCACCTGCGCAACTTTGACGTGATTCCCATGATCTCGCTCGGTCGCGACCTGCATGTCGTGGACTCGTATCGTTGCATGATCACGTTGCCGGACGGTTCGCAGAAGAACATCGTCAAGTATGAGCGCGACGCGTGCGATCTTAAGATTCGCGAGGTCGAGAGCCTTCATGAAGTCGCGGATGCTTACCCCGTAGACAAACTGCTCACCGCGGGCGATCCGGCCTATCTGCAGGCGCATCACGAGGAGATGTACGCGCCCTTTACCGAGACGCTTTCGGGCATGTTCACGGCCGATTGGTACTTTGAGTTTACGGCGCCCGGTATCGATAAGGCCCGCGCGCTGCAGGGCGCTCTGCCCAAGCTGGGTATCGATGCCAGTGAGGTCGTTTCGTTTGGCGACGGTCAGAACGATAAGTCCATGATCGAGTGGGCCGGCACCGGTGTCGCCATGGGCAACGCCGTCGATGAGGTCAAGGCCGTGGCCCAGATGGTGACCGCCGATAACAACGAAGACGGCATCGCGGTGGCACTCGATAGGCTGCTGGGTTAGAATCGCCGATAGTGCATGGTTCGGGCGTCCGCTTGCGGGCGCCTTTTTGTTAGGGAGGGTGCCGTGTCCGCATTTCCGTTCGACGCCGTTATCTTTGACATGGACGGTGTCATCGTCGATACCGAGTATTATTACCTGGGGGAGACCGCTGCGTTTGCCAAAGAGCTTGGGCTGAACCTGACCCAAGAGGAGTTGAACGGGCAGGTTGGTACCTCGCACCAGTTCTTCTTGCATATGCTGGTCGATTGGTTTGAGCGCGCCGGAAAGGGACACTTTACCGGCGAGGAGGCGCTGGCCCGCTGGGATGAGTGGGCGCATAAACGCCCGCGCGATTATCAGACCTTGATCAATCCGGGCGCCGTGGAGACGATTCGCGAGCTCCCGCGTCGCGGCGTTCGCGTGGCGCTGGCCAGTTCGTCTCCCATGGACAGCATCGAGGAAGTGCTCGATGCGTGCGGCCTGTCGGATGCCTTTGAGTACGTGGTGAGCGGCGAGCAGTTTAAGGAGAGCAAGCCCGAACCCGATATTTACCTGCATGCGCTGGATCTGCTGGGATTGCCTGCGGACCGTTGCTGCTGCGTCGAGGACTCCGTCCCTGGCATCACTGCCGGCAAGCGAGCGGGTCTGACGGTGATCGCCAAGCGCGAGGAGCGCTTCGGCTTTAGCCAGGATGCCGCTGACAAGATCATCGACCAGCTGCCGGAGCTGCTGGAGCTTGCGTAGGACTGGCGATGCGTAATCCGCACCGATTATTGATTCCATATTTGCTAGGGGAGGGCAAATGCCATCGACTGAAGGGTTGACCGACGGAAAAGCGGCAATCCCGCTATATCAACAGGTTATCGATATCATCAAAAATGACATCAATTCTGGTACCTATAAGGCGGGCGCTCGGATACCGAATGAATTCGAATTGGCCGAAAGCTACAAAGTTGGTCGCGTTACCGTTCGGCGGGCCATTGAGGAGCTCGTGCAGCAGGGCTACCTAACCAAGCAGCAGGGGAGGGGCACGTTTGTAAACGCCCCCAAGCTCAAGCGTAAAATCCGCCAGAAGGACGACGTTCAGAGTTTTTCGGACGCCTGCCGCGTCAACGAGATGGAGCCCGGGGCGCGTATTGTCTCAAGAAAAGTGTTGCCGGCCGATGCTACCGAAGCGCAGTTTTTTGGCGTTCCCGCTGGGTCGGAGCTGATCTGCATCGAACGCGTGCGCACCGCCGATGGCATCCCCGTGATGCTCGAGAACAACACGTACGTTTACGAGGACAACGCCTTTTTGGCGAAGGCGGACCTTACCGATCAATCAATTTTCGAGGTCGTGCGCGAACAGACGGGTCGCGGGCCTGCCCACACCGAGCCGTGCACGCTTGAGATCGCGTGTGCGTCACCCGAAGTCGCCCGGCTGCTGTCCGTTCCCACGGGGGAGCCTCTGTTTTATATGGAGGCATATTTCTATGACGAGCAGCAACGGCCGTTTATCATCGGCCGACAGCGGATTGTAGGATCGCGCTACGTTTTTGATATCTAGGACGTTGATCAAGAGAACGCCCGGCAGGCTAAATTGCCTGCCGGGCGTTTTTGCCGTTCGCCGCCGTTGAACGACCGTTCACCCGAGTCCTCGTAATCTGTCCGAAATATCCTTGAAGTGCTAAAAACACGCTGATAATCTATAGAACGTCATAGGACGTTTGCATTGCGCGAACGTTAAAGCGAGACACGATAAGGTCTCGGGTTCTTTGGAGGTATCTATGTCAGATACGAAGGCGAAGAAGACAAACAGACGTTTCAAATTCAAATTACCGCACGTCTATACGATCATGTTCTTGCTGATCGTGGTTTTTGCAGTTTTAACCTGGGTCGTTCCTTCTGGCCAATACCAGCGCAAGACGATCTCGACTGCGGCAGGCGAGCGTGAGGTCGCCGTTGCCGGAACCTATGAACAGGTCGACAAGAACTACACCGATTCCGAGACCGGCGAGACCACCAACTTGGGGCAGGACATCTTTGCGGTTTTGCAAGCACCCACTAAGGGCATTCAGGAGGCTGCCGATGTCGTTGCCTTTGTCTTGCTGATTGGTGGTTCGTTTGCAATCATCACGAAGACCAATGCGCTCAACGCTGGCATGAGCCGAGTAATCAAGAAGCTCAAAAACAAAGATATTCTGATTATTCCCATCACGATGACGCTGTTGTCCATTTGCGGCACCACGTTTGGCATGTCTGAGGAAGCCCTACCGTTCTATGCCATCTTCATCCCCATCATGATGGGCATCGGATATGACTCCATGACGGCATTTATCATCTGCTTCCTCGGTCCCAACTTGGGCTACTGCGCCTCGACGATTGACCCGTTCAACGTTTTGATCGCGCAGGGCATCATTGGC
Organism: uncultured Collinsella sp.; assembly: GCA_902476475.1. Taxonomy (GTDB): domain Bacteria; phylum Actinomycetota; class Coriobacteriia; order Coriobacteriales; family Coriobacteriaceae; genus Collinsella. The sequence continues at coordinate 12,237 of CABSDO010000001.1, forward strand.
ATCGAGGGCAACCCGCAGCTGTGGTTGCGTGCCGTTGCATGGGTTATTTTCACCGCCGCCGGCATCGCATGGGCCATGCGTTATGCCATGCGCGTCAAGAAGAACCCCAAGTCGTCCGTTACGTTCGAGGACGACAAACTCAAGCGCATTGAGTTCTCCGTGACCGATGCTTCCATCGAGGAAGAGTTCACCACTCGCCAGAAGCTCGTGCTGATTGATTTTGCCGGTGGTATGGCGCTTATCGTGTGGGGTCTTGTTACGCAGGGCTGGTATATGAACGAGATCTCTGCCGTGTTCCTTGGCATGGGGCTGCTCGCCGGTATCCTGGGCGGTCTTGACCAGCAGACCATCGCCGATGAGTTCGTTAAGGGTCTTGCCGACTTTGCCTACGCAGCCGTCGTTATCGGTATCGCTCGCGGCATTCTGGTCATCGCCGAGGGCGGCATGATTATCGACACCATCCTTCAGGCACTTGCCACTCTGCTTGCTGGAGCCCCTGCCGCCGTGTACACCACGTTCATGTACGTTGTCCTTGGCCTCCTGTCCTTCCTGGTTCCTTCGAGCTCCGGCCTGGCCGCGCTTACCATGCCTGTCATGGGTCCTTTGACCGAGCTTATGGGCCTCAACCCCGAAGCCGCCGTAACGGCGCTGCAGTTTGCCAACCAGACCATTAACACCATTAGCCCCGTGGCAGGTATGACGGTGGCGGGCCTTGCCGTGGCAAAGATCTCGTTTGGCCAATGGTGGAAGACCATCTGGAAGTTCTTCATCTTCATGGTCGTGTTTGGCTTGGTCATTACCGCCATCTCCGGCATGCTTCCGGCGTAAGGAGGTCGCGATGTCCAATCGTTTGACGGTGCTGACGTCCAAGAGCGTCTTCACCGGTACGGAAGACCAGCCGTTTGAAGGTTTTGTCGCGGTACGCGGCAATCGGATTGAAGCCGTCGGTAGCGCTGGCGAGGCAGACTCGTTTCTCGCCCAGGCAGATGAGGTGATCGATTGTGGCGACAGAACGGTCATGCCTGGCTTGGTCGATGTGCATACGTTCTATACGGGCTGGGCGTTGCGGAGCCTGGGAGCCGACTTATCCGAAGCCTCTGACGTCGACGAAGTGGTAGCGCTTCTGCGTTTGTGGAAGGATGCCCACCTCGATTGCGCCGCCGCCTTTGGGCACGACCTTCCCGCATCGCTCGCCGAAGGCGCCGAGAATGAAAAAACGGCGGCAGCGCTCGACGACGCCTTCGGAGACGTTCCTGTTGTTTGCTTTACTCCGGATGCCGAGACGTGCGTTCTCAACGCCGCCGCCAGCGAGCGCTATGGTTTTACGCCCGAGGCCTGCTACGCCGAGAAGACCTGGCGTATGATGCGGGACTTCCTGGCGCTTCCCGAGGTACGCGCCGGGTATTCTGATTACATGGCGATGCTGAACGCTCGCGGTGTCACGGCTATCAAAGAGATGGCCTTCGACGACTATTACGGATTTGCCGACGAGATGGCGCGTCGTGAGGAATCTGGCGAGCTGACGGTTCGCGTCTCCATGATGTCGCAGCCGGTGGGCGCCGGGGCGAATCTGTCCTATGCTCGTGCGGCGCGCGACCGCTTCCAGGGACCGTTTGTTCGTTTCTCGGGCTTCAACCGTATGACCGATCGTGGCGTGTGGGCAGGACTTGCCGAGATGATCGATCCTTATGAGGAGACGGCCGATGCAGGGGCTGCCGGCAAGACGGTTGTCGAGGAGCCCGAGTGGGGTTTGATTGAGGACGAGCTGCGCGCGATTGATGCCGAGGGCTTCCGTTACTCGCTTCATTGTCAGGGTGACGGCGCCGTTCGCCACACCGTTGCGCTGTATGCTTCGCTGCCGCGAGATGAACACGGAGTCATGCTTCGACGCCATGCGATTACCGACCTCGAGAACTCTGATCCGGAAGACCTTGCCCTGTTTGGCAAGCTGGGCGGAATCTGCGAGGTCTACCCCCAGATCCTCACGCTCGATAAACGCGAGGACTGCCTGTCGATGATGCGTCGGCAGATCGGCGAGGTCCGACTGCTGCACAGCTGGAACCGTCGCGGTATGGAAGACGCGGGGTGCACGGTGTGCTGTGGCACCGACCTCCCGCTCTTGATTCCGAGCTTGGGCGAATCAGTATTTAGCGCATGCGGCGGTTTCTTTGCCGACGGTTTGTCCGTGAATGAGGGCAATACGCTGACGATTGCCGAGCTCCTTCGTGCGTGGACGGCAGGGGGCGCATATGACCTCATGCGCGAGGATGAGCTGGGGACGCTCGAGGCCGGTAAGCTTGCCGACATCTGTGTGCTCGATCGCGATGTGTTTGGCCTTGACTACCATGATGCTTGTGACCTTGCTGTTGATATGACCATGTCGGACGGACGTATCGTGTTCGACCGAAATAAGGAGGTTTAGCATGCCTGAAACCAAACCGACGCTGCGTCGCGAGCAGATCGCGGGCATGAACATCCACTACATCATGTGGTCGCTCGACTATTTTTTGGATACGCAACAGCGCCTGGGCTTTGAGTCCATCGAGCTGTGGTGCGCCGAGCCCCATGTGACGCTCGATCACACTGGGTATTTTGAGGCCGAGGTTCTGGCGAAAAAGGCCGCCGACCGTGGTCTGCGCTATCGGACGCTCTGTCCCGAGAACGTGGTCTACCCATGGCAGTATTGCGCTCGTAAGCCGCTCCATGAGCAGCGGAGCCTGGCGTACTTCAAGCATGGCATCGAGCTTGCCGAGGTGCTGGGATGCGACCGCATGTCCGTAAACTCGGGTTGGGGTGACTGGGACGAGGATCGCGAAGAGGCGTGGAAGCGCAGTCGCGAGCACCTATCCATCTTGGCGGAGTATGCCGGCGAGCACGGTCTGGTGCTAACGATGGAGAGCCTGCGTCCCGAGGAGAGCAACCTTGTGACGACCGTCGCCGATGCTAAGCGCATGATTGATGAGGTCGCGAGTCCGTACCTGCAGCCTATGGTCGATACGACCGCAATGGGCGTTGCGGGTGAGTCGCTCGAGGACTGGTTTGCCGCATTTGGCGACGGTGCGATCCACGAGATGCACTTTATCGACGGCGATCCCTATGGCCATCTGGTCTGGGGTGACGGCAAGCACGATATGGATGCCTTCGTCGCCACGCTCAACGCCCATGGTTTCGATGGCATGTTGGGCCAGGAAATCACGGACGGTCGCTACTTCGATGATCCGGCGGCGGCAGATGCCAAGAACATGGCCGCCTTCGAGAAGTATCTGATTGACTAGATAAGATTTTGCTCGGCCATGCTAGACACGTCCTGCATGGCCGGCCAAGCTGGAAAGGAACTAAACATGAACGCACATGATCTGATTAAGGAAGCAATTGCCGAGAAGGGCAAGTTCGACAGCGTCTACTGGATCGCCTGCGGTGGCTCCATGATCGATCTGATCCCGGCCCATGAGCTCTTGCAGCGCGAGGCGACGACGTTCACCTCGTATATCTATACGGCCCGTGAGTTCGACATCATGCGTCCCCGTCGCCTGGGCGAGAAGTCTCTGGTCATTGCCTGCAGTCACAGCGGCAATACCCCCGAGGTCGTCGAGGGCTGCGAGATTGCCCTTGCCGCGGGCGCGACGGTGATCGCGCAGACCGATAACGCCGGTTCCAAGATCGATAATGGCAAGTGGGTCACCTGGGTGTACCCGTGGGGCGAGGGCGTTCCGCAGGCCGAAGTTCCTGCCGGTATCTCGCTGTCGCTCGCGGCCGAGCTGCTCGACCAGCAGGAGGGCTACGCCGATCTCGCCGACATGTATGCCGGTATTGCCGAAATGGATAAGATTCTGCCTCCCGCACGCGAAAAGGTAAATGCCGAGCTGGGCGATCGCTTCGCCAAGCTTTGCCAGGAGCATGAGTTCTTCTATATCCTGGGCAGCGGTCCCAACTTTAGCCAGACGTACGGCTTCGCTATCTGCTCGCTGATGGAGATGCAGTGGCAGCACTGCAGCTATATCCACTCCGCCGAGTACTTCCATGGCCCCTTTGAGGCTACCCAGGATGGCGTCTTCTACTTCTTGCAGATGGGCTCGAGCGAGTGCCGTCCTATGGACGAGCGCGCCCTGGCGTTCCTCGAGACCCATACCGACACGCTGATGGTGCTTGATGCCAAGGAGTACGGTATGGAGGCCGTGCCGGCGAGCGTTCGTGCCTATCTGGATCCGGTGCTGTTCTACGCTATGAACTGCGAGCTGCGTGCAGCGCGCGGCAAGGTGTTCGATCACGACCCCGACTTCCGCCGCTACATGGGCGTTGTTGAGTACTAGGAAGGATGGATACCATGGCTTTTAACGTGAACGCGCTCGGGTTCGGTGACAACGTCGTCGATCGCTATGAGCATATCCATACCATGTATCCCGGCGGCAATGCGGTGAATTTTGCCGTTTACGCCAAGAAGTGCGGCGCCGCGCGCTCCGCGTACATGGGCATCTTTGGTAACGACGCCGCTGCCGAGCATGTGATTGCAAGTCTCGAGGATGAGGGCATCGAGCTCGCTAAGTGCGAGCAGCTTATTGGCGAGAACGGCGCGGCGCGTGTGACCGTGGTCGATGGCGACCGCGTATTCCTCGGCTCCAACGAGGGCGGCATCCGTGGCGATGCGCGCTATGTGCTCGATCGCTTCGATCTGGCATACATGAAGCAGTTCGACGTAGTCCACTCGGGCAACTACTGCTTTACCGAGCGCGAGCTCCCCAAGCTGAAGGCTGCAGGCATCACCGTATCGTTTGACTTCTCGGACGATTCCACCGATGAATACTATGAGCAGATTGCCCCGTTTGTCGACTTCGCCTTCTTTAGCGCTGCCGATGCTGCAAGTGAGGATGAGATTCGCGAGCGCCTCGCTTGGGTTAAGAATTTGGGCCCGCGCTTTGTGTCCGCAACGGCGGGCGCCGAGGGCTGCATCGCCTATGACGGCGAGCGCTACTATCGCCAGCTGGCAAAGCCCGTAACGGACATGAAGGACACCATGGGAGCCGGTGACTCGTTCCTGACCTCATTCCTGATGTGCTATCTCGATTCCGCCAAGCGCGGCGAGGACGGACCTGAGGCCATTGAGCGTGCGCTCGATTTTGCGGCAGGTTTTGCCTCGACCGTGTGCGGCATGGAGGGCTCTTGGGGCCACGGAGCTCCGATCACCGAGTAGCCTGAGAAAGCGCTGGGGGGCTTGGGGCTGAAGCCTTGGCTGACTGACGCTAGATTACATCGGAATTCGGATAGGGGCTCGCCTTGGGTGGGCCCCTTTTTGATTGCTGGAGAAGACTATGGATATCAAAGCATGTGCAGCTGGCTTTTGCTGTGCGGACGTGTACCAAAACATCGGCGTGTTCTATCCGACTGGCAATGGCATCGACTGGGGTATCCACCTGGCGCGAATGGGCATATCGGTATCTGCGGTGTCGGTCGTCGGAAAGGACGAGTACGGAGACAAAATGCGCGAGGCGCTGGCTGCCGAGGGGTTCGACATCTCGCATCTTCGCGTGGAGGACGGCGATACCTCGGTGATGCTCATGGCGTTGAAGGACGGCGTCGACCGCGTGCGTCTCGAAGCGATTGACGGTGTCATGGAAACGTACCGACCAAACGATGATGACCGGGCATTTATCCTGGAGCACGATGTCATCCATACCGACCTGTTTGGAAACTGCTTAGACCTGCTGCCCGAATGGCACGAGGCAGGCAAGACCGTCGTCATGGACTTTTCGGTGTTCAGTCAAGATCCCGAATACGCCTGTGAGGACCATTTTCCTTACGTTGACTATGCCTTTATGTCGTTTGAGGAGGATAGCGCGGAGCTGCGCGACTGGGTGCGCCATGTGCAGGAGCTGGGCCCGCGCGTGGCAGTCGCCACACTTGGCGAGAAGGGAAGCATCGCCTATGACGGTGAGCGCTTCTATGAATGTGGGATCGTGCCGGCCGAGAAGGTTGTCAATACCGTGGGCGCCGGCGACTCGTATATCGCCGGATTCACCAAGGGTGTACTGGATGGGCTTGACGTGCCGGCGTGCATGCATGCCGGTGCCGAGCTTTCGTCCCGAGTCATTGGGTCGTTCGAACCGTACTAGGAATAAAAGCCTGGAAAGGAGTGCAAGATGGTAATCGATATGCTGGTCCAGCCCATGCTCTACGGCGAGATCTATACGCCAGGCGACGAGCCAGACGGCTTTGGTTTTTGGGAGCGTGAGTTTGGCATGGGGCACATGGGCCCCATGGACTGGGATGAGCTCGTGGCCGAAATGGATGTCTGCGATGTGCGGAAAAGCGTGCTCATGCCGCTCGATGTGACCACGGCGTGCGGCGGGCACTTTGGCACCAACGACCAGGTTGCCGCGCTTGTTGCCGCGCACCCCGATCGCCTATGGGGATTCGCGAGCGTGGACCCGCAAGTGAGTGGCGCCGCCGATGAGCTGGAGCGTGCCTTTACCGAGCTGGGGGCCAAGGGGCTCTGCCTGCATCCGGCAAAGCAAGGTTTTGCGCCCGATGATGCCGTGGCCGAGCCGCTCTACAAGCTCTGTGAGCGCTACAACAAGCCGGTGGTTTTCCATGCCGGTATGTCCTGGGAGCCGGGTGCGGAGCTTTCGCGAAGCCACCCGCTTGCGTTTGAGCACACCATCGCAACGCATCCGGATGTGCGCTTTAACCTGACGCACTTTGGCTGGCCCTGGGTGCGCGAGACCGTGGCGATGCTGCTCAAGTATCCCAATTGCTATACGGATGCCTCTATTACCTATATCGATTCGCCCGAAGAAATGATGCAGCGGCTCTTCACCGTCGATATGGGACCGCTGTGGTATGAGCGTGCCCTGTCTCATCAGGTGATGTTTGCCAGCAATACGCCACGCTTCCGCGCCTTCAAGCTCAAGCGGGCGCTTGATACTGTGCCCATGCGCGATGAGGCGCGGGAGAATCTGTATTCCGGTACGGCGCTGCGTTTTCTGAAAGGTGATGAGTGACATGGTGACACTCGAGACATTGAACTATCTATCGACGGCGCCCGACCAGTTCATCGATATCACAGAAGATGTGCATGCCGCCATCGAGCGTAGTGCGGTGACCGATGGACTGGCAGCGATTATTTTGTCGCATACGACTTGCGGCATCGTGGTGAACGAGGGGCTTCCGTGCGTGGAGACCGATCTCATGGAGACGCTCGATCGCATTGCCCCGCCCGATGCCCCCTATGCGCATGCTCATTTCTTGCCGAGCTATGGTGCCACGGGCAATAACTCCTGTGGTCATATCAAGAGCATGATTTGCGGCAATAGCTGCTTCTTCCCCGTTCAAGACGGCCACATTGTATGTGGCGGGGCCCAGAACATCTACCTTGCGGAGTTCGATGGACCTCAGAAGCGAAAAGTGTTCGTTGAGGTGCTGGGCGAGTAGCAGTTGATGTCTGTGAGTCGGCGAGCTAAAGGAGATTGACCATGTCGTTTATGGCTTCGATGTTTGGGACCGAGAAACCGGTAATTGGCATGCTGCATCTGCAGCCGCTGCCTGGCGATCCTCTGTATTATCCGGGCGGCAGCGTTTCGCGCGTGATCGATGCCGCCAAGCGCGATCTCGAAGCGCTGCAGTCGGGTGGCGTGGACGGCATTCTGATCACCAATGAGCTATCGATGCCCTACGAGCAGCATGTGTCAGCAGTGACCCTTGCCGCTATGGGGCATGTCATCGGAGCTCTTGCCGCAGATTTCTCGACCCCTTGGGGTGCAGAGGCTATTTATGACGGCGATGCCACGATTGAGCTGTGCGCCGCCGTCGAGGCGCAGTTTACGCGCTGCAATTTTTGCGGTGCCTGGGCTGGCGACCTTGGCCTGATCAATCGTGACTTTGCGCGCACCATGCGCCGCCGCGCCGCCCTGCGTCTGGATGACCTAAAGATGTTCCATTTCATCACAAGCGAGGGCGAGGTGTATCTTAACGACCGATCGACTCCCGATATTGCCGATTCGCTGGTATTCAACTGCCTGCCGGACGCCCTTGTTATTGGTGGGTCTGCTGCCGGGCGCGGCGCTTCGGGCGAACTTGCCGACGAGGTGCGCGCCCGTGTTGGCGATGTGCCGGTGGTATGTGGAACGGGATGCCGCGAGAATACCGTTGCAGACGTGTTTTCGCATTATGATGGCGCGTTTGTCGGTACCTGCCTCAAGCGAGACGGCAAGCTCGACGCCCCTGCCGAAGCCGAACGGGTCGCGCGGTTCATGGCTGCCGCCCGTGCCGCGAGAGGGGAGTGAGCGGCATGCCGTACTATCTTGGCATCGACATAGGAACGAGTGCGTCCAAGGGTGTGTTAATAGATGCGGAGTGTCAAATTGTGGCGCAGGCATCTTGTCAACATGAGACCGAGAACCCTCAGGATGGTTGGTATCAGCACGATGCAGAAGCGATTTGGTGGGGTGATTTTTGCCGGCTGTCTCGCGAGCTTATCGAGCGCGCGGGCATCGAGGCGAACCAGATCCGCTGCGTAGGGTTGTCGGCTTTGGGCTGTGATTGCGTGCCGGTCGATGAAGATTGCCACGCCTTGGCTCCGGCAATTCTCTACGGGGTTGATGCTCGCTCGAAGCCGCAGATTGACGAGCTTCTTTCCGAATATGGCCCCGATCGCGCTCGCGAGCTCTTTGGACACGATCCGTGTTCGTCGGATATCGCCCCTAAGGTCCTTTGGTTTAAGGAGAATATGCCTGAGGTCCATGAGCGGGCGGCGAAGTTTCTTACGGCTTCGTCCTATCTATGCGCCAAGCTTACCGGCAGGTTTACGATCGACCGTTATCTTGCCGAGGATTTCCTTCCCTTATACGATCGCGGGACGTGGCAGGTTAATGAGCGCGGGTGCGCGCGGTTCTGCCGCCCCGACCAGATGGCCGAAGTCATGGCGGCGACCGATATCGCCGGTGTAATCACGGATCGGGCGGCGGTTGAAACCGGTCTTGCGAGGGATACGCCGGTGCTTGTCGGAACAGGCGATTCGGGCGCCGAGGCGATTTCTACCGGAGTGTTCTGCCCCGGGGACATGATGGTGCAACTCGGGAGCACGGCCTACTTTATCTATTTGGCGGACCATATGGTCGATGACGCTCGTCTGTGGCCAGGGACATTCATCATCCCCGGAACTTACGGTATCTGCGCCGGCACCAATACAGCAGGTGCGTTGACGGCGTGGTTGCGACGCGAGTTGTACCGCGATGCCGTGGATGCCGAACGCTCCGGCGGCCCCGATGCCTATGAGGTCATGGCGCACGATGCCGGACAGGTAGGTCCTGGAGCGGATGGCCTGCTGTGTCTTCCATACTTTGCGGGCGAGCGCACCCCGCTCAACGATCCCGAGGCGCGTGGCGTGTTCTTCGGACTGACCGAAAGGCATACCCGGGGCCATATGGTCCGCGCGGCTTTGGAAGGGATCGCCTATACGGTCGCAGCGCATGTTGATATTATCGAGCGAGATCATGGATTACCTATCGAGCACATCATGCTCGTGGGTGGCGGAACTAAGAATCCGGTATGGATGCAGGCGATTGCCGATGTTTGCGGTCGTGAAGTTTCGGTTGCGAAGGTTACGGTGGGCGCATGTTTTGGCGATGCTCTTATGGCGGCACTTGCTGGCGGCGCCTATTCATCATGGGGTGAGCTCCCCCGGGTTCTTGGGGTCGCGCAAACGATCGAGCCTGATATGGACGCTCATGAGCTGTACGCATCGCGCCGCCGTATCTTTGATGAGCTATATGCGCGAAATTGCGACCTTATGCACGAGTTAGTGTAGCGCCGCCGAATTGCCCCACGCTCTTATGGGGGCTGCGTTGTGCGATTCGCATGTCCCTTGAGGGTCGTGGGCAAAAAATGCCAAATATGAGTACTGTCACAAATTTAGTAGCAGCAAAATTTGGCTCTTGAGGCCCCAGTTGAGTGTCTGCGGACAACTTAAAGCCGTCTAATATGTCCCTGGGTATGCTAAAACGACCTGATAATGAACAGTTGTACATTATCAGGTCGTTGTTTTGGTGCAAAATAATGTGACCAGTTTTACAACAGTACTCATATTTGGCATTTTTTGCCCACCGAGGTCAGCGGAAGTCGAAAAGGGAGCGGGAATTTCTCAGAACGACCGACTTGACGCTCTCCTCGGGGCAGTTTTTAAGCGCAGCAATGACCTCGGATACTCTTATGAGTGAATCGACGAGCTGTCGCGCGGATGTTTCCGCGTCTGGTTCGGCCGGCGCGTCGGTTTCGAGTAGCAAGCGATCAAGTGGAATCTGTCGCGCGTATTCGCGCCCACGTTTGGTCGCAAGCATGCGTTCATTCACGGAAAAGTAGCAGCCCGCAATACGTGCGCGGACAAACTCATCTGAGGTGCCGCTAAACCAGTGGAAGATAATGGTGGGGGAGTTGGGGACGTCCTTTAGAAGGTCGTTCGACTCCAAAGTGTCCAAAGTTGCTCCCGCCGCGCGAACGGCGTGAATGGATAGAACGCGTCCAGGTAGCGGGGACTGCGATAACGTTCGGCATAGCCGTTCAAATGCCTGCGTCTGGTTTCCCTCGGTACCTGCAAAGCGTGGCGAGAAATCGAGCCCGACCTCGCCGATAAAGCGCTCTCGGCTAGCGAACTCGCAAAGCAAGTCGACCTCGGCGGTTCCGCATCGGCCGTCGGCAATCCACCAGGGATGGAGGCCCACCCCTGCAATAACGTTGGGGTCACTGCCAGCGCGCTTCTTTGCCGTTTCGAAATCGCGCGGATCGACGCCGCAATCAAAGAGCTCCAGTCCCATCGCTGCGGCTTCGTGGGCAACGGTGTTCGGGCTGGCCATCAGGTCGAGGTGACAGTGAGCATCAAAGGACTGCAGCTCCATCGCGGTGTGCCTTGCTAGTCCAGGCGCTGGCCGTCGGCGCGCACGCGCTCGGTACCGCGTCCACTGATCTGGCGAATGACCTCGCCGGCAATCATCTGGCCCATGATGGGCGGCATAAAGCTGGCGGTTCCGAGCTCGGTACGCTCGTGGATGTTGGAGGGGTCACGGCGCTGGGTCTTGACCGACTCCTCGCAGCTAAATAGAACGTGCAGGCTCTTGATGCCACGTTTTTTGCACTCTTTGCGCATGATACGGCTCATGGGGTCGCGCACCGTGTCAAAGATATCGGCGAAGCGCAGGCATTCGGGATGCAGCTTGTTGCCGCCGCCCATGGAGCTCACCAGGCGAATGTCGTGGTCCTGAGCATACTTGGCGACGGTGAGCTTGGCCGAGATGGTATCGATGGCGTCGATAACGTAGTCGAGCGTGCCACCTGTCTGCTCCAGAACGCTCGCGAAGAATTCGTCGATGTTGTCGCTCAGCAGGTATTCGGTGCGCTTGATGACGGTGGCGGCAGGGTTGATGTCATGGATCATGGCCTCCATGACGTCGACTTTACGCTTGCCGATGGTGCTGTGAAACGCGATGGCCTGACGGTTGATATTGCTGGGCGCAATGATGTCTTTATCCAGAATTACGAAATGGCCGATGCCGCCGCGGGCGAGCGCTTCGCAGCAGTTAGAGCCCACGCCGCCGCAGCCGAGCACCAACACCGTGGCGTCGGCGAGCTTGTCGAGCGCCTCGCGCCCCATGATGATCTCGAGCTTGGTGTCGCGCGTCTCGACGGGAGCGGCGGCTGCGGTTTCGGTCATAGATATCCTCCGATGGGGAAGTAATTAACGTAATTGGCTATCGCCATTATAGGTATTATTCTGCCTCCATTTGAGGCCTTGGGGCATGTTGAAATGAAGCGGGGATTCGCATAAGATTGAAGCAGATGGCACCCGTGGCCGCGGGTTGGCCAACTCCGAAACACGTTTATGGCGTGAGAAGTGGCCGTCTTCGCATTACGCGGGGGCGGCTATTTCATTCGACCTCCAATGTGGATGCCGAGCTCCACAGCCGCGATTACAAGCAATAACAATGTCAGGACATCGTCAATACTCATAGTCCATCTCCTTCTCTGGTAGAGGGGAGCTGGCCCATCTGCTTCTAACGGTATTGTAACTAAAAGCGAACGAGTGTTCTATGGCTATTGCTGAATTAGATAATTAGACAAACATCTAAATATCGAGTATAGTGTGCGCGTCGAACGAACTGGTGAGAGGAGGTTCTATGCCGGGAGAGGGTTTTAAGGCACTGGCCGATCCGACGCGGCGGCGTATTTTGGAGCTGCTGCGCGAGGGCAATTGCACGGCGGGGGAGCTTGCCGAGCATTTTGACATCAGCAAGCCTTCGCTGAGCCACCATTTGGCGACGCTTAAAAATGCCGGGCTGGTGACCGACGAACGTCATGGCCAAAACATCGTTTACAGCTTAAACACCACCGTCATGCAGGACTTGATCGGTTGGTTTATGGGCTTTACAAACACGGAAGGTGATAAGGATGAATAACGAGAAAAATGGCATTCACGCCACGGGGGTATCGCCGCGCGTGTGGATTGCGCTTGTCGTGGTTTGTGTCGCCAATGTCGTAGCGCACCTCATGGTGATGCCGAGCTTGCCTGCACAGATTCCCACGCACTGGGGCGCGAACGGTGCCGTCGATGGTTGGGGTCCTAGCTGGATGGCCTCCGCGCTCGGCGTGCTGCCTCTGGCGCTTCTCGCAATGTTCTGCGTGGTGCCGCGCATCGATCCCAAAGGTGAGGCATATCGAACCTCGGGCAAGTTCTATCAGGGCTTCGTAGTCGCCTTCACCTTGTTCATGTGCGCCATAAGCTGGCTGGGAGAGCTTACGGTCTGGGGCGTGGTGCCGGCGGTCGGTTCGGTTAACGTGCTGATTTCCGGTGCTATCGGTTTGCTGTTCATCGGCGTAGGCAACTACTTGCCGCGTGTGAAGCAGAACTATACGCTTGGTATCAAGACGCCTTGGGCGCTTGCCGATCCCGAGAACTGGCGCCGTACGCAGCGCTTTGGCGGTGCCTGCTTTATGGTGCTGGGTATTGGCCTGATTGTGATGGGCGTGGCAGGCAGCGTGCTTTCGAGTGAAGTCGTCGCCGCGGTGATTGCGGTTCTGGCGTTTGGTTCGGTTGGAGCCGTCTACGTCTACTCGTATCTGTTGTGGCTCAAATCGCAGCGAGCCGCTCGTTAAGGTTGCGGAAAACTAGCGTACGCAGTTCATAGTATGTTCCGGGGGACTTTTCCCAGGTAGTATTAGGGGGTGTGGGCAACCATGCCCCTTTTTATTAGAACGCGCGAACTGCCTCTCCGCTTTTTCCAAAACGGAGAGGGGGAGAAGATTTCCGCAGCTAGATAAGGAGAAATGACTGTGGCGGAGTTCATCTACCAGATGTATCAGGCTCGCAAGGCCCATGGCGACAAGGTAATCCTTGACGACGTGACCCTGAGCTTCTACCCCGGTGCCAAGATCGGCGTCGTGGGCCCCAACGGTATGGGCAAGTCGACCCTGCTCAAGATCATGGCCGGCATCGAGGAGGTCTCCAACGGCGATGCCAGGCTCACCCCCGGCTACACCGTGGGCATCCTGCAGCAGGAGCCGCCGCTCGACGACGACAAGACCGTTATCGAGAACGTGCGCATGGCGTTTGGCGATATGATCGCCAAGGTCGATCGCTTCAATAAGATCGGCGAGGAGATGTGCGACCCGGATTGCGACATGGACGCCCTCATGGCCGAGATGGGCAAGCTCCAGGACGAGATTGATGCCGCCGACGGCTGGGATATCGATTCCAAGCTCGGCCAGGCCATGGACGCCCTGCAGCTGCCCGATTCCGATATGCCGGTCAACGTGCTTTCCGGCGGCGAGCGCCGCCGCGTGGCTCTGTGCAAGCTGCTGCTCGAGGCTCCCGACCTGCTGCTGCTCGACGAGCCCACGAACCACCTGGACGCTGAGTCGATCCTGTGGCTCGAGCACTTCCTGCACAACTACCAGGGCGCGGTGCTTGCCGTCACGCACGATCGCTACTTCCTGGATAACGTTGCCGAGTGGATCTGCGAGGTCGACCGCGGTCACCTTTATCCCTACAAGGGCAACTACTCCACGTATCTGGAGACCAAGGCCGCCCGTATCGAGGCGCAGGGCAACCGCGACGCCAAGCTCGCCAAGCGCATGGAGGCCGAGCTCGAGTGGGTACGCAGCTCGCCCAAGGCTCGCCAGGCAAAGAACAAGGCCCGTCTGGCTCGCTACGAGGAGATGGAGGCCGAGGCCCGCGCAAGCCAGAAGCTCGACTGGACCGATATCCGCATTCCCGTTGGACCGCGTTTGGGTAACAAGGTGCTCGAGGCCCATCACCTGCACAAGGAATTCGACGGTCGCGTGCTCATCGACGACCTTTCTTTCACCCTGCCGCGTAACGGCATCGTGGGCGTCATCGGCCCCAACGGTGTGGGCAAGACTACGCTCTTCAAGACCATCGTGGGCCTGGAGCCGCTGACTTCGGGCGAGCTCGAGGTGGGCGAGACCGTCAAGATCTCCTATGTCGATCAGAACCGTTCTGGCATCGATCCCGATAAGAACCTGTGGGAGGTCGTCTCGGATGGCCTGGACCACATGATGGTCGGCGAGACCGAGGTCCCCAGCCGCGCGTACGTGGCGAGCTTTGGCTTTAAGGGCCAGGACCAGCAGAAGCGCGCTGGCGTACTCTCCGGTGGTGAGCGCAATCGTCTGAACCTGGCGCTCACGCTCAAGCAGGGCGGCAACCTGCTGCTCCTCGACGAGCCCACGAACGATCTCGACGTCGAGACGCTGTCCTCACTCGAAGCGGCGCTGCTCGAGTTCCCGGGCTGCTCGGTGGTCATTAGCCACGACCGTATGTTCCTGGACCGCGTCGCCACACACATTCTGGCGTGGGAGGGCACCGACGAGAATCCGGGCAACTGGTATTGGTTCGAGGGCAACTTCGAAGCCTATCAGGCCAATCGCATCGAGCGCCTGGGCGAGGACGCGGCCCAGCCGCATCGTATTCACCGCAAGCTGACGCGCGACTAGATTGTTACGCGGTTTTCCAAACCGCGTAACTGCTCGACGCTGCGCGGGCCGCAAACACCCCATCTTGCCGTTCAAGCCGTCGCTCGCGTACCGAAGTACGCGTCGCTCCTCTTTCACGGCAACCTGGGGCACTTGCGGCCCGCTCGCTGTTGGTTACGCAACATCAACAAATATAAACGGCTCAAATCCTGATTTGGATTTGAGCCGTTTGTCGTTACTGATCGGGTTCTTCGACCTTGTCGATGGCCCAGGCGGCTCCGAGACCGCCGGCGGTGTTGCGGCGGATGCGCACGGCATCCTCGCGGCGCTCGCCGGCCTGCGTGTAGCGCAGGGGGAAGCTTGCGCGGTTTCGCGCGGCCTCGATGGTACCGCGCTCGCGGGCGATCCAGTAGTACTCGCCGACAATGCCGAGCGTGTCGGCGCCGTAGGGGAGATAGGTCGACAGCTGGTGCAGAAGCGGGCCGGGGCAGAAGACCTCGGTTGCGAAATCGACGGGGAAGTCCTCGGGGATGGCGGGCGCTGCAGGTGCGGGGGTTGGGGGCGCTGCGGGTGCCGGAGCCGGTGCCGGTGCGGGAATTTGGTCGCAAGCAGAGGTGGGCACGGATTCGATGACGGGTGCGAACTCCAGCGTCGTCTTCGGCTTGATTGTGGAATCTGCGGGCTTCACGGTGACGGGCGCGTCTGCAGCTTCAGTTTCAACCTCAACCTGCGTCGCGCTCTCATTCTCGACGCTCGACTTTGCCTCGATGGGCGTGGATGCCATGGTGGTGATGCCGGCATTGGCATTCTCGGGGTCATAGACGACCGTGAGCGAGATGGCGGGCTGCGGCGTCTCGGGTTCCGGCGCCGACTCGGTAGCGTCTTGATCTGTGGGCTCGTCGGACTGATCGTCCTCGGCCTCGTCGCCAAAGACATCGCTGTTTTGGAACGCAGGCGGCTCGGGTTGGTCAGCGGCTTCTTCGGTTGTCGACTTGGGCGCTTCGTTGAGCTCCACAGTGGCTTCCTGCTCGGATATGACTTTGGGATCGGTCGTGGCGGCGATTTCGGTTTCGGCTTCTGCCGTTACCTCAATAGCGACTTCGATCTCTGTCTCGGGCTCGGGTTCCGGCGCGGCTTCAACCATGGCTTCGGGCTCGGGACGCTTAACGTGCTTGGGGCGCACGGCCTTGAGGTCCTTCTCACCGCGCTTTTTCTTTTTGTAGGACTGCTTGGCGCCCTTGGCGGTCTTGGGCTTGTCCTCGCCCTTGGCAAGCGCAGCATCCCAGGCCTCGTTGGCGATGACCGTGGCATACAGGCGGCCGCCTTTAAAGACGGTCAGCTTAATGCAGTCGTCGAGTTCCTCGAGCAACTCGCGCGTGGACTCGAAGCCCAGGTCATAAGCGGTCATGTCGCCAGCGGCGAGCGCCTCCTCGACCTGCGTCATAAACGTTTGCTTGCCACATCCAATCGCATCGCGCAGCAGGCGATACAGATAGATGTGGTTGCCCAGCGAAAGCGTGGGCCTAATTATTGTCTTGCTCATGGCAAATCTCCTCTTTACACATGTAAAGCATCTTACCATCGCATGGCGTTCGCCATGGCGGCGCCCAAGGCAAACGGGCGCGAACCGCTTTCGATTCGCGCCCGTTGTACAGGTCGGTTATCTATGAGAGGCAAACGTGCTTAGTTGCCCGATGCCGTGCCTTGGCTCGAGTTGTCAGATGCCGTGCCGGACGCGGTTCCACTCGAGCTGTTCGAGCTGTTGGTGTTGCTACTGTCTGCTGCGCCCGTTCCCGACGTGGTGTCGCTCGTCTGGCCTCCCGTGTTCGGCTGTGAACCGTCAGTCGTTTGGCTTGAGTCGGTCGTGCCGGACGGCGTGCCACTGTTGGCCGTAGAGGAATCGGTGCCCTGCGATTGGTTTTGGGTGTTCGAGGACGAATCGGTAGAGGTAGAACTGTCTTGCGTGCCGTCCGCCTGTGCCTGCTGATCTTGCGACTGGGTGTCGCCATTTACATCGCTCTCGGTCGTGCGCGACGAAAGGATTGGCTCGGGGCGCTCGCCCAGACCCTCACCGGCGGTGGTTATAAGGATGGCGCCGGTACAGGCGATGACCGCGACGATGGCGATGGCGATCGAGAAGATGATGACCTTCTTTTGCGTCTGGCTGCGCTCTGCCGCCGCCTTGGCACGCAAGCTGTTGGGGGCAACGCGCGCCGTGGTCGCGCGCCCAGCAACCTGGCGCATCTCCTGCGTAGTCGCGGCGCCGCCCAGGTGCTCCTCGGCATTAAGCTCAACGGGCTCATAGGCGCCGGCGGGGTAGTCGACGTCGGCGTGCGTACCTTTGAGGGCTTTGGCGCTGGCAGAGATAAAGTGGCGGTAGACCTGCGAGGACACAACGGTGATGACCGAGCTCACGGCGGCGCCGATCACCGATCCGGCGATACCGATCTTGGAGGCAAGCGCGACGCTCGTGGCGGCGGCTGCGGCGCCGGCAATGATCTGAGGAATGGAAATGTCATCGAACAGGCCCTTTTTGGGCGCGATGGCCATGGTCTGTCCGATGGAATGGTTTTCGTGAACGCCGTTGTTGAGCGATGCCGGTGTCATGACGCGCGTGCGCGGCGCGTCGGTGTACTTGGTTGTCATACGGGGTCCTCCCGGTGTAAATCTGCTTCGTTTCATGCAGCCATCAGGGTACCCACCAGATGTGAATCGTACGTGACATTTAACAGATATCATCAACTCATCAATAGCTCACCAAGTTGGTGGGATGCGGTTACACCCGGCGGTTGAACTACAATAGGGCTTGCTAATTGTTGTGAATGGCGTCTACGCACGGGAGCATTCTTATGAATCTTCACCTTTCTCAGTCTGATGGCTTTTTGCGTGTGGCGGCGGCGTCGCCACGGATTCGCGTGGCCGATGTCGAGGGCAATGCCGAGGTTGCGCTGGCGGCTGTTCGCGAGGCTGCCGAGCGCGGCGTTCGCGCGCTGGTGCTGCCCGAGCTTAACTTGTGCGGCTATACCGCGGCCGACCTGTTCCATAATCGCACGCTGCTGCATGCCTGCGAGGCTGCTCTGGTGCATATCCTCGACGAGACTCGTGAGCTGCCGATTGTCTTTACCATCGGTCTTCCCGTTGCAGTTGCCGAGAATATCTACAACTGCGCCGCCGTGTGCTGCGCGGGCGAGCTTTTGGGCCTCACGGCCAAGAAGTATCTGCCCAACTATGGCGAGTTCTACGAGTGCCGCTGGTTTGCTCCGGCGCCCGCAGATCCTGTGTGGGTCGAGTTTGCCGGTCAGGGTCCGGTTCCGCTGGGTTCGGGGCTTGTCTACCGCTGCTGTGATGAAGATGCCGAGGATATGGTGCTGGGCGTTGAGGTCTGCGAGGACCTGTGGGTGCCGGCGCCCCCTTCGACCGAGATGGCGCTTGCCGGTGCGACGGTGATCCTCAATCCGTCGGCTTCGGACGAGATTATCGGTAAGGCGGATTACCGCCGCAGCCTCATTTCCAACCAGAGCGCGCGCCTGTACTGCGCCTATGCCTACGCGGACGCGAGCGAGGGCGAGTCCACGACCGACATGGTCTTTGCGGGCGAGAACCTCGTCTACGAAAACGGCTCCAAGCTCGCCGCGACCAAACTGCTTACCTGCGATATGGCCATCGCCGACGTTGACCTTGACCGCCTGGTTGCCGAACGCCGTCGCTCGACGACGTGGACACGCACCGACGATGCTCCGGAGGCCACGACCGTTGAGTTTTCGTTTGAGGGCGTGCTGGCCGAAGAACCTGTCCTGCGCGATGCCTGCGATATCGACCGCGTTTTCCCGCGCGCGCCCTTTGTGCCGGCCGACCACGGCGACTTGGCCGAGCGCTGCGAGACGATCCTCGACCTGCAGACCGCCGGCCTCAAGACCCGCCTTGCCCATACGGGTACCAAGGCTGCAGTCATTGGTCTTTCGGGCGGCCTGGACTCCACGCTGGCACTGCTTGTGACCGTGCGTGCCTTCGATGCACTGGGGCTGTCGCGCACCGGTATCACGGCCGTGTCCATGCCCGGCTTTGGCACGACGCACCGCACTAAGTCCAATGCCGAGTCGCTCGCTCGTGACTTGGGTGTGAGCTTCCGCGAGGTTTCGATCCATGCGGCTGTGGAGCAGCACTTCAAGGACATTGAGCACGATCCGGCCGTGCAGGACGTGACCTACGAGAACAGCCAGGCCCGCGAGCGTACGCAGATCCTGATGGATCTGGCCAACCAGGCTGGCGGCTTTGTCATCGGCACGGGCGACCTGTCGGAGCTGGCGCTCGGCTGGGCTACCTACAACGGCGACCACATGAGCATGTACGCCGTCAACGCGAGCGTGCCCAAGACGCTTGTGCGCCATTTGGTACGCTATGCCGCCGATGTCTTTGGTGGGCGCATTGCCGAGGTCTTGCTCGATATCCTCGATACGCCGGTGTCCCCCGAGCTTCTGCCGCCCACGGGCGACGGCGAGATTGCGCAGAAGACCGAGGATTTGGTGGGCCCGTATGAGCTGCACGACTACTTCCTCTACTACCTGCTGCGTTTTGGCTTTGAGCCGGGCAAGATCTACCGCATGGCGCTCAAGAGCTTCGAGGGCGTCTACGACGCCAAGACCGTCCACACGTGGCTGCGTACGTTCTACCGTCGCTTCTTTGCCCAGCAGTTTAAGCGCAGCTGCCTGCCCGATGGTCCCAAGGTGGGCTCGGTGACGCTCAGCCCGCGCGGCGATTGGCGTATGCCGAGTGACGCTAGCTCGCGTCTGTGGCTTGCGCAGATCGACGCGCTCAATCCAGTTGACTAAGGTTGGCTAAATTGAACCAATACGGGGGTTGCAAGCGTTACACTTTTGCAATCTGATGGCCCGTATCGCGCGGCGCTCTTGTCGGAGCGCCGCGTTTTTTATATCGAAAGGTGGCACCATGCAGGCATCGCAGCGTCTCGACCGCTTTGGCGCGGAGGTCTTCGCCTCGCTCAACAACAAGCTTCTCGCGCTGAAGGCTCAGGGCAAGACCATTTACAACATGAGCGTGGGCACGCCCGACTTTAAGCCGTACGACCACGTGGTCGAGGCGCTCACGCAGGCAGCTCAAGATCCCGAGATGTGGAAGTATGCCCTGCGCGACCTGCCCGAACTCAAGCAGGCCGTGTGCGATTACTATGAGCGCCGCTTTGGCGTTTCGGGCATTACGCCGTCCATGGTGCAGTCGTGCAACGGCACGCAGGAGGGCGTGGGTCATTTGGGCCTGGCCCTGCTCGATCCGGGCGACACCATTCTGGTTCCCGATCCGTGCTACCCGGTCTTTGAGGCGGGTGCCAAGATCGCCGATGCCAAGCTCGAATACTATCCGCTGGTTGCCGAGCACAATTACCTGCCCTATGTGGCGGGTATCGATCCCGAGGTGGCCGATCGTGCCAAGTATATGATCGTGTCGCTGCCCGCGAACCCGGTCGGCTCGGTGGGCACGCCCGAGGTCTACGAGGAGATCATCGCTTTCGCCCGCGAGCACGACCTGCTCATCGTCCATGACAACGCATACTCCGACATCGTGTTCGACGGCGAGCCGGGCGGCAGCTTCTTGCAGTATCCCGGCGCGCTCGAGGTGGGCGTTGAGTTCTTCTCGCTCTCCAAGTCGTTTAACGTCACCGGTGCGCGTATCGGCTTTTTGGTCGGCCGCGAGGACGTGGTCTCTGCCTTTGCCAAGCTGCGCGGCCAGATTGACTTTGGTATGTTCTTCCCGATTCAGAAGGCCGCCATCGCCTGCCTGAACGGTCCGCGCGATGAGGTCGAGGCGCAGCGTCTGAAGTACCAGGAGCGCCGCGATGCCCTGTGCGACGGTCTTGAGGGCCTGGGCTGGGAGCGTCCCAACGCACATGGCTCTATGTTTGTGTGGGCCAAGCTTCCCGGTGGTCGCACCGATTCCATGGCGTTTTGCGAGGAGCTCATGGAGAAGGCCGGCGTTGTGGTGACGCCGGGCGCGAGCTTTGGTCCTTCGGGCGAGGGACACGTGCGCATGGCGCTGGTCCTGCCGCCCGATCAGATCGCTTTGGCTGTCGAGGCCATTCGCGAGGCGGGCCTGTATTAGAAAGTTATTTCGACTCGTCAATAGCTCGAAATCGATTTCGTGCAGTTATTTTACGAATACTGCAAACAATTTCGGTAAACGGTCGATTTTTGGCTGCGAATAGGGGCATAATCAAAGTCCCGATTGGATGTATTGGGATTACGGCAAGCCGCTCGGGTCGTTCCCGGGCGGCTTGTTTGTGGAGAGAGATGGGAGTTTCTAATGGTTAACGAGAAGAAGGTCGCTATTGTCGGCTGCGGTTTCGTCGGTTCGTCTTCGGCGTTCGCACTGATGCAGAGTGGTCTGTTCTCCGAGATGGTCCTCATCGACGTGGACAAGAACCGTGCCGAGGGTGAGGCCCTGGATATCGCGCACGGCATGACGTTTGCCGAGCCGATGAAGATTTACGCCGGCGATTATTCCGATGTCGCCGACGCCGCCATGATCGTCGTCACCGCTGGCGCTGCCCAGAAGCCCGGTGAGACCCGCCTGGACCTGGTCAACAAGAACGTAAACATCTTTAAGTCCATTATCCCCGAGATTAAGAAGTCCGGCTTCGACGGCATTCTGCTAATCGTCTCCAACCCGGTTGATGTTCTGACCTATGCTGCCATCAAGATGTCCGGCCTGCCCGAGGGCCATGTCATCGGCTCCGGCACCGTGCTCGACACTGGCCGTCTGCAGCAGATGCTTGGTGCCCACGTCGAGGTTGACCCGCGCGATGTCCAGGCCTATGTCATGGGCGAGCACGGCGACTCCGAGTTTGTCGCTTGGTCCAGCGCCCAGGTTGCTGGCGTTCCGCTGAACACCTTCTGCGAGCTTCACGGCCACCTGGAGCATGAGACCGCCGAGAAGCGCATCGCCGAGGACGTCAAGAACTCCGCCTACACCATCATCGAGAAGAAGCACGCCACCTACTACGGCGTCGCCATGGCCGTCAAGCGCATCTGCACCGCTGTCATGCGCGATGAGCAGACCGTTCTGCCCGTTTCCTCGCTCATGGTGGGCGAGTATGGCCTGTCCGATCTGGCTATCTCCATGCCGACGGTCGTTGGCCGCGACGGCGTCGTCTGCCGCGTCCCCGTGCCGCTGAACGATGACGAGCAGCATGAGCTCACCGCCTCCGCCAAGGCCCTCAAGGACATCATCGACAGCGTCGACTTCTCCTGCTAAATCAAGCTCTTTTGGGCAACAGGCTACAATGAAAGGCGTCCGGGCCACACGGTCCGGGCGCCTTTTTGGTGCGAGGGGGTCAGGTTACTTTGCACCACCCCAATGCACCATAGTTGATGGGAGGGCCATGTCGGATTCGCCTAATTTTTTGACCTATGCCCAGACGGCGTTTGATCCGTTTGAGGAACGGCCGTTCTGCGCGGTGGATAGCCTGGTCTTTGCGTGGTTGTCCTATTTGCGTTTGCCGGGTGATATGGCGGAGCTGACGAACTGGCAGGGCCTAGACGTACGCGAGCTGCTGCGCGCCGAGTGCTACCAAGACATGATTGGCGACCTGTGGGATCCGGAGGGGAGCCGTGCCCTGTTGGAGGCTGTGGCAGCAAGCCCTCGCTACCGTGGCGTTCGTGTTTGCGGCTATCGTAGCGTGAGTGATGCCGAGACAACGGAGCAGTTTGCGGCCATGACGTTCCGATTTCCGGCGGGGTTTAGCTATCTTGCCTTCCGGGGGACCGACAGCACGATTGTGGGCTGGAAAGAGGACTTTAACATGGCGTTCCGGTGTCCTGTGCCGGCCCAGGAATCCGCGGCGCGTTATGTAGACGAGGCGGCGGATGCGATTGACGGGCCGCTTTTGTGCGGAGGTCATTCCAAGGGTGGAAACCTTGCGGTGTACGGTGCGGCGATGTGCCCCGATGTCGCCCGTGAGCGAATCGAACGGGCGTATTCCCATGATGGTCCGGGCTTCGTCGAGGAGTTTCTGAGCGGCAACGCCTTCGCCGACCTATCCGGTCGAATCGACAAGACGCTACCTCGGTCGTCGATCTTTGGCATGATGTTCGAGACACAGGAGGACTATGCCATCGTTGAGAGCACCGAGTTCAGCCTGCTTCAGCATAATCCCTTTAGCTGGGTGGTTGATGGTCGCGACTTCGTGTACTGTGAGCGCCTGTCCGCCGGTGCTCGATACGTTGATGGCTCCATTCGCGAGATGCTGCTTGCGGTGTCGCCTAGCGAGCGCGAGCGTTTTGTAGATGCGTTGTTCTCCGTGCTTGAGGCTACGGCCGCCGAACGGTTTGCGGATATCGCTGGGAATCTGCGCGAGAGCCTGCCCGTGATGCTCCAGGCTGCGCAAGGCTTTGACAAGGATACGCGACACTTTGTCTCGCAGACTATCGTTGCGATTCTTAAGTGTGCGCTTCTGCCCAAACGTCCCCAGATCGACATGCCCGCTGCCGGCAAGAGCTTGGCAGAACAGCTCGAGGCTTGGCAGTCCGAGCTCCTGCGCTAACCATTGGTGCAAAGCAACCTGTCCCCGATGCACCAATCTTCGATGCGCCTGGGGCGGGATCGACCGCTATACTGGTTCGTGCCGAAATCGATCTAGAACGGAATGCCGTATATGAAAATCAATCACGCGATTCTGCATATCCTGGACTTTGACTCTGCCGTCAACGTTATGAGCCAGCGCGAGCTCGATATCGAGAGCCGTACCGTGCGCAACTTTGTGACCACGCACCTGCGTCGCGCCCGTACTTCGGCAGATAACAAGCGTGCCACGTTTGCCGAAAACTCCGCATTCGGCGGCGAGCTCAAGGGCTATTTCTTTGGCGAGCGCGAGTTTGTGGACCTGTCGCAGCAGATTGCGGAGTTCATCTCCTCGGAGCTCACTAAAGCAGAGAAGGCCGAGTCCACCGACGTGCTCGTCGCGGACTTTGACGATGACGAGGACGCCCGCTGGTTTGCCGTCATGCTACTTGGCTCCAAGCAGGCCTTTATGCACGAGGTGGGCCGCGAGGAGGGCGAGGTGCGCAACGACATCGCGCGCCACTATGCTATTCTGCCGAATCCTTCCCAAAAGGTGCCAAGCTACGCGATCGTGCGCGCGAGCACCATGGAGATCGGCTACGTGGACAAGAAGCGCAAGATTGCCGGCGAGGATCGTATGCTCATTCCCGATGGCCTGCTCCAGTGCGATACGGGCGTGTCGGGCAAGGAGATTATCGACACCGTGACGCGTGTGGTCGAGGAGGTTGCCGAGGAGCACGGTGCCAATACGGCCGTGGCACTCGCTAAGGTCAAAGCCGCTGTTGCCGAGAAGGTCGAAGACGACGAGGAGCTGCCGCCTTGGGATATCGTTGACGAGGTCTTTGAGGATGAGCCAGTCATCAAGGAGAGTGTTCGTGCGGCACTGACCGAGGAAAAGGTGCCCGAGCGTGTGCCCGTGGAGCGCAAACAGGTCGAGCGTGCGGCCGTGCGCAACCACAAGATTCGTACCGATACGGGCATCGAGATCAGCTTCCCGGCCGAGATGGGCTCGAACTCCGAGTACATCGAGTTCGTCAACGAGCCCAACGGCCTCATCTCCATCGAACTCAAGAATATCGGCAGCATCGAGAATCGATAAGTTGCGTTACGTCTACAGCGAGAAAGCAAAGGCCGAAGCTCTTTGGGGCTTCGGCCTTCTTGTTTGGGGATGAATTGCCCCGCAGGTTGAGCATAAGTCAGCGAAAACGCGGTTTGTCAAAACCGCGTAACTATTAAAGTTGACGTAAGCCCTCTTCCAGGCCGGTCTTGCTGTCGGTCTTCTCGTCGCGCATCTTGATGACGCGGGCGGGAATGCCGGCCACGACGGCGCCGGCGGGGACGTCCTCGACGCACACGGCACCGGCAGCCACGACAGCGCCCTTGCCCACGCGCACGCCCTCCAAGACCACGGCGTTGGCGCCGATCATGACATCGTCCTCGACGATGACGGGCGTGGCGCTGGCGGGCTCCACGACGCCTGCCAGCACGGTGCCGGCGCCGATGTGGCAGTTCTTACCCACGGTGGCGCGACCGCCCAGCACGGCGCCCATGTCGATCATGGAGCCCTCGCCAATGACGGAGCCGATGTTGATGATGGCGCCCATCATGATGACGGCACGGTCGCCAATCTCGACGCGGTCGCGGATGATCGCGCCCGGCTCGATGCGGGCGTTGATGCCCTTAAGGTCGAGCATAGGCACGGCGGAGTTGCGGCAATCGTTTTCAACGTCGTAGTAATCGATGGAATCGGCATTGGCATCGAGGATGGCCTTAAGCTCATCCCAGTCGCCAAAGACGGTCTTGCCACGACGACCGCCGTAGACATGTGCGTTGCCCCAGGCAACCTTCATGCCCGGCTTCTCGCGCACGTACAGCTTGACGGGCGTCTTTTTGGGCGCGGTGGCGATGTAGTTGATAATCTCTTGTGCATCCATCTCGGCTGCGTTGCTCATTTGCTATCTCTCCTTTGGGTGGATTCGGTTGATACCCGGTTAGGCAAACATGACCTTGTCGAACGTATAGAAGCCGGGTTCGCGGACGACGAGCTTCTGCGCGGCTGCCAAGGCGCCGTTGACAAAGATCTGACGGCTCGTTGCGCGGTGGGTGAGCGTGACCTCCTCGTCCTGGCCAAAGAAACTAACCTCGTGCACGCCGGCGACGGTGCCGCCGCGCAGCGAGTGCATTCCGATCTCCTTGGGGCCACGCGCGCCGCACATGCCCTCGCGGCCATAGACGGGGTGGTAGCCTGCCTCGGGTTCAGCTTCGACGACGGCGTCGAGCAGTAGCTTGGCGGTGCCGCTCGGGGCGTCGACCTTTTGGTTGTGGTGCGTCTCGACGATCTCGCAGTCAAAGCCGGGCAGCTCGCGTGTGGCCTGGGCCACTAGATGACGCAGGGCTGCGATGCCGATGGAGTAATTGCCCGAGTGCATGACACGGGCATTCTGGCCCAGCTCACGCAGGCGGTCCATCTGCTCAGGTGAATAGCCCGTGGTGCCGGAAACGAGTGCGGCGCCCGTGCGCTCGACATAGGCGACGACGGCATCGAAGGTCACGACGTTCGAGAAGTCGATAATCACATCGGCGCCCGGTGCGTTCTCGAGCTCGCTCAAATCGAAGCCAATCTGGGCTACGATATCAAAAACGGGTTGACCGGCGGCGTCGACAACGCCCTCGGCGGTGGTGCGGATGAGCGAGCCCATGCGGCCCGTTCCCATAATGACAGTCTTAATCAAGCAGACCAGCTCCCTTCAGGGCATCGGTAAGTGCAGAGCGCGTGTCGTCTGCCATGGGGCACAGCGGCATACGGTAGTCTGCCTCGATCATGCCCATCTGGGCGAGCGCCTCTTTGACGGGGATGGGGTTGACCTCACTAAAGAGGGCATTGATGAGCGGCTGGCCGGCAATTTGGATATCGCGGGCACGTGCCACGTCACCGTCCAAATAGGCGCGGCACATGTCATGCACGAGCTGCGGCTGAACGTCTGCCCACACGCTGATGGTGCCCGAGGCGCCCAGGCTCATGAGCGGCACGGTAAGCGCGTCCTCGCCCGAGTACATGCGGAAGTCGTCTGACAGCAGGTGGGCGATCTTGGCCGCGTAGGCGACGTTGCCCGAGGCCTCCTTGATGCCCATGATGTTGGGGTGCGCGGCCAAGCGCTCTACGTTGCGCTCGCTGATACCGCAGCCGCAGCGGGCGGGGATGTTGTACAGGATGCAGGGGATGTCCACGGCGTCGGCCACGGTCTTAAAGTGCTGGTAGACGCCCTCTTCGTTAGACTTGTTGTAGTAGGGGGTAATGAGCAGCAGACCATCGGCGCCCAGGCCCTGGTAAGTGAGCGACTTGGTGAGCATGGTCTGCGTGGAGTTAGAGCCCGAGCCGGCGATGACGGGGACGCGTCCTGCAACATGCTTGACCACGGCGGCGACGACGGAGTTGTCCTCGTCGTCGGTCATCGTGGCACTCTCACCGGTGGTGCCCAGGGTGAGGATGGCGTCGGTGCCATTTTGCAAGTGGAAATCGATAAGGCGCTCGAGCGCGTCAAAGTCGACGCTGCCGTCCTTTTTAAACGGCGTGACAAGGGCGACGATTGAGCCCTCGAGGTTGCGGATATCCATGTTCTTCTCCTTCGCCTCCGCGATCTGGATGCGTTTGTTCCATTGAGCTGCGACTGCCAGACGCTCGTCTTGGGCGCGACGGCGGGCACTTTCGGCGCGCGACTTGGCCAGCAGCTCGCGGCCGCACGGCAGCACGTCGAGCGTGGCAAAGTAATCGCCCGGGCGCTCGGCGCGGCGGATGAGGTCGGCCGCGCCATCGGGGCGCAGCAGGACCTCGGCCGAGCGCAGCCGTCCGTTGTAGTTGTAGCCCATGGAGTAGCCGTGCGCACCGGTATCGTGGATTACAAGCAGGTCACCCATGTCGATATGCGGCAGCTCGCGATCGATAGCGAACTTGTCGTTGTTCTCGCATAGGTTGCCCGTGATGTCATAGGTGTTCGTGACGGGCGCTGTGGCCTTGTCGGCGCCGCCCGGCTGACCCATCACCGTAATGTGGTGGTAGGCGCCATACATGGCAGGGCGAATCAAATCGACGGCGCTTGCATCGACACCGATATAGTCCTTGTAGATCTGCTTCTCGTGGATGGCCTTGGTGACCAGGCAGCCGTAGGGGCCCATCATAAAGCGGCCCATCTCGGTGCAGATGGCCACATCGCCCATGCCGGCGGGAACCAGGATCTCGTCGTATGCCGCGTGTACTCCCTCGCCGATGGCGTGAATGTCGTTGGCCTGCTGCTCGGGCAGGTAGGGGATGCCGACGCCGCCGGACAGATTGATGAAGGCGACGTGTGCGCCGGTCTCGCGCTCCAGGCGCACGGCAAGCTCAAAGAGGATGCGCGCGAGCTTGGGGTAGTAGTCGTTGGTGACGGTGTTGCTGGCAAGGAATGCGTGGATGCCAAAGTCCTCGGCGCCCTTGGCCTTGAGCATGCGGAAAGCCTCGAAGAGTTGCTCGGTGGTCATGCCATATTTGGAGTCGCCCGGGTTGTCCATGATGCCGTTGGAGAGCTGGAACAGGCCGCCCGGATTAAAGCGGCAGCTGACCGTCTTGGGAATGGGCCCCGCAACGCGCTCAAAGAACTCGATGTGGCTGGATGTCGTCAAAGTTGACGATGGCGCCCAACTTGTCGGCGAGCTCAAAGTCGGCAGCCGGCGTGTCGTTGGACGAGAACATGATGTCGTGGCCGGTGATGCCCAGCGAGCGGGCGATCATGAGCTCGGTATAGCTCGAGCAATCGCAGCCGCAGCCGTATTCGTTGAGAATGGAGATGAGTGCCGGGTTGGGATTGGCCTTGACGGCAAAGTATTCCTTAAAGCCCGGGTTCCATGCGAAGGCGTCGCGCACCTCTTGCATGTTGCGGCGGATGCCCGCCTCGTCATATAGATGAAATGGCGTGGGGAACTGCTCGACGATATGCTCGAGTGTCTCTTTGTCCACAAACGGCTGCTTGGCCGCATATGCCTCGTTGGGGGTCAATGCCATGTCCCGTAAACCTCGCTATCCAGACGGCGCCATCTGCGCATCGAATCCGCATAGCGTGGACCCAATGTCCGGATAGCGCTCCCGCATTGCTGCAGACAGTCCTGCGGGTGTTTCCCGCAGGCCCACCAGGTTGTTCGTGCCTGAAAAACCCAGTTCGGCGGGTTTCGCCTCCCCGCGGGGTCAAAGCCTGCCGGCTCGCCCGCGGCTCTTCGTGCCCGCGCCTCTATCAAGTGGTAACGACCCTACCACGTTGCACTTTACCAAACAAGAGTATTCGTATATAACGTTTAAAAAATGCAGGGATATGCTAGAAACAAGGGCGTCACAATTCTGCATCACAATATTGTGTGAATGGATATGCCCCATGAAAGGATCCTTTATGACCGAGCTCCAAGAACTCCGTCGCTATCGTCGCGACCTGCATCGCATTCCGGAGCTCGACTTCGATCTTCCGCAAACCATCGCCTATATCGAGGGCGTGCTCGCCCCGCTTGCCTGCGAGGTGACCCATCCCTGTCCGAGCTGCGTCTGCGCCTTCTTCGACGCTGGCACGGGCGCCGCGCATGCCACGGCGATTCGCGCCGATATGGACGCGCTTCCCATCGCGGAGGCGACGGGCGCGGCCTTTGCCTCGACACATCCCGGAAAGATGCACGCTTGCGGACACGATGGACACATGGCCATGGCGCTTGCGGCGGCGACCTTTGTCGATCGCGCGATTCGTGAGCAACCGGGTGCCATCAAGCGCAACGTGCTCTTTGTGTTCCAGCCGGCCGAGGAGACGACCGGTGGCGCCAAGACAGTTTGTGAGAGTGGGGTGTTTGAGCGCTACGGGGCAGACCGTATCTTCGGGTTCCACGTATGGCCCGACCTGCCTGCGAACACGTTGGCGAGCTGTTCTGGTCCGCTGCTGGCGCGCTCGAGTGAAACGCACGTGCACATTCACGGGACAAGCATCCATATCGCCAAGACTTACGGCGTTCCAGTCGAGGAATCGCACGACGCGGCGCTGGCAGCAGCCAAGTTTTTGGTTGCCGAGCGCGAACTGATGGACGAGTTGGGTGCCGACGAGCCCTGCATTGGCAAGTTCGGCCTGCTGCAGGCCGGCACCGTCTGCAATGCGGTTGCGGGGGAGGCGCATGTCGCTGGCAGCCTGCGCGTGTTTACGGATGACATGTTTGACCGTGCGCGCGAGGGCGTGCGCCGCGTGCTGGACGAGGCCTGCGCCGCAACGGGCTGCACGTACGACCTCGACTTTGCCGAGGGCTATCCGCCAGTCGATAACGACTCCGAGCTGTTTGCCCACATTGCGCCTGCCTTGTCCGAGCTGCAATTCGTGGACGAGCCGCTGCTGATTGCCGAGGATTTCGCGTTCTACCAGCGCCATCTGCCGGGCGTGTTCTTCTTGCTGGGCACGGGCGTTCCTGCCAGTCAGGATAATCCGAGCGACGCCGAGGGCTGCCCTGCCTATGCCACAAGTGCCCTGCATACTGATACCATGCTCTTTGACGAGGAAATCCTACTCAAGGGCCTCGATGTCTATAAACGATTGCTTTTGCTTGCTTAAGTGTCGAAGGATACCTGTCTAGAAAACACGAACATATGTACGGTATAATAGAGATGTAAGCCTATAGAAACGTTTGACGTTATTAACGTAAGGCGATACTATGATTGCATCGTAATGAGCGCTATCGGGTCTGTTTTGAGTGGAGACAGGAGATGGCTTGGAATGTCGAAATCGTCGATTATCACAAGTGATGAGACCTCGGCCGATTTGCTGTCGCCGGTGACTCCTGGTGAGCTTCTCAAAGAGGAGTTTCTTGTTCCCATGGGCATTTCTCAATATCGCCTTGCGAAAGAGACCGGGATTCCGGCTCAACGTATCGGGCAGATTGTCTTGGGAAAACGTCGCGTGACGGCCGACACCGACCTCCGTCTTTGCCGTTATTTTGGCCTGACGGATGGTTATTGGCTGCGCGCTCAGGTGGCGTTTGACCTTGAGGCGGAGAAGAGGCGCATCGAACCGGAACTGGATAAGATCATTCCTGTCCAGCAGGCTATCGCATTGTAGTGTTCAAAGATGTTGAGGTTGGAGTGACGATGGGGCGACGCCGACAGACTGCCGTGTATAGTCCGGGTGGATGCGGGTGTGGGTTGCTGCTGCTCCCGGTTATTGCTGTGAGCATTGGCGTGATGTTTGCGCTTGCTGGACTGGCCGCGGCGGCATTCGTGTTGCTGATTGCTGCTATTGGTGTGACGATTTGGCTCTATCGTTGCCGCGAGCAACGTCGTGCCGACGGTAAAACCAATGTTGGATGGACTATCTTTTTGGTCGTCGCCTACCTATTGAGCATCAGTTATTTGGCCTTCTTTATCCTGTTACTTGTGAGCACCTTTACCGGGGAATCCGTCACGGTGGGGTAGGCTTCGATGAGCCTCTTGAGGATGAGGCGAGGGGGCGGACTCTGAATGAACAGCGCTCCACGTCAATATGTTTCATTCGTTGTGTAGCAATCCGAAATCGCAAGCGTTTGGCGTGAGAGTGCCGCCGCCAGCAACACGGGGATGCAGGCCGCGATCGCCAGCCCCATGCCAGCTCATCGCAAAAGCGTGTCAACGTCGCGCTCGACCACGGCCATTTCCTGCTCGAGTTTGTAGGCTCGCTCGATTTTTTACATTGCATCAGTTCTGTTTTTCATAGCGTCAGCTATTGGCTTTACGAGTGGAAATGAAAGTTCTATGGCTATAGCATGGTTATGTCTTGGTTCTTCATTTCTTTGCTTGGGTTCGACTCATAAGAAAAAGAAAAAAATACAGATGATAAAAAATTTCCTGCTTGTATTGTTGGAAAATCGGTATTTCAGGAGGTGTTTTTATGCCACAAATGAATAAGGGAGGAAAATTTATTTTCGGGAAATCACTTATTCGGACGGATGGAACATTGCGGATTCCGCCACAGGCAATGGAAGAATATCGCATTGCAGATGAAGGAAAAGTATATCTTTTTACCGGAAGTAAGATTACCGGTGGCTTCTGCGTCACCCGGAAAGGCCTTTTGCATCCGTCAAAGCTTGGTCACATTTTGGACGATACTCCACCGTTGCTTGACTACTCAGCAGGTTCTGGCGAATTTATTAAATACAAGGGGCGTTCCTACTGCTGGATAGAGATTTCACAGGAGGGGCAAATTCTTCTTACGAAGAAAATGATGGACTTTTTGAAGGTGACACCCGGAATGGAGCTGCTCTCTATCCGCAGTAGCGACATCGCGTTTACGATGGGGGCTAAAGGACCGCTATTGGAAAAAGCAGAAAACTATGACGGTGAAATTCCGCTTTTTTAAGTGTAACAATTCCAGTTTATAAAATTAAGAACGATGTTGGCAAGCCTCGAGGTGTCATCGGCGATGGACACGCGCTTCATGCTCTTCTATATGGCAACCTTAGCTCTCAGCTAATGAATTCAAGTTTAATCCTTCCTACGATGTGCTGTGTGCCGGCGCGGTAGCCGGATCGTAGGAAGGATGCATTATGAAAAAGCCCAAGACCGAAATGCTGCTGAGCCGTCGCGCTGCGCTTGGCGCGTTTGCCACCGTTGCCCTGGGGGCTGCCGGCCTGCTTGCCGGTTGCGGGAGCGATAAGGCAACTGTTACCGAGGACGCCGGCGATGGCGACAAGAAAGAAGAGCCCAAGAAGGAAGAGCAGGCAACGACCGATCTGGCTGTTGGCACGACCGTGACCACGACCACTGGTCTCGCTGTCGTCGTCGATGCCGTTCAGACGGGTCTGACCAATTATGACGGCTCGACCATGACGGGCATTCACGTCACGTACGTCAACAACGGTGACGAGGGCGCGGACTACAACGTCTACGACTGGAAGGGCGAAGACGCAAACGGTGCCCAGCAGAACCAGGGCTACTATAGCGAGGGTTCCGATGAGCTGCAGTCGGGCACGCTTGCTGCGGGCGGTTCCGTTTCGGGTAACATTTATTTCGACGGCGACATCAAAAAGGCTTTGTACTTTGCCAACATGTTTGATAAGTCTGCCACCGCAAGCTGGGTGTTGGCCTAGTATGTCGCTGCCGTTGCGTCGCATAGGAGGTGAAGCCATATGCCCGATAAAAAGTTGACGGAGGAATTGCTCAATGAGCTGCTCGATGCGCCGAGTATCGACGGCTATATCAGGGAGCACGACTTTGCCGCCCCGTCGCTTTCGGACTACCTTCAGCAACTGCTGCAGGAAAAGGGCTTGGAGCGTTCGCGCGTGGTGCGTATGGCCGACCTCAACGAAACGTTTGGCTATCAGATCTTTACCGGCACGCGCCATCCGAGCCGAAACAAGGTGCTGCAGATTGCATTTGCGATGGCACTATCGATGAAGGAGACAAACCGCGCACTTACGGCTGCCGGGGCAAACGTCCTCAACTGCAAGGACCGTCGCGATGCGATTATCATCTTTTGCATCGATCGTGGCTGCAGCCTGCAAAAGGTCAATGAGGAGCTGTATCGCTTTGGCGAGGAGACGGTGAGTTAACGGCTGACTGTTGGCGGCAGGGCCGTCCGCGATATTTCAAACGTGCAGGGCACGGGTGCTACAGGGCGTCCGTGCCCTGCGCTATGATGGACGCTATGGATACTCAGAACCCAACATATTCCGATGATGAGCTGACTGCCGCGCTCGCCGAGCATTTGGCATCTCTCGACCGCGATGATAGCTATCGCGTGGAACGTGTGCTGAAGCGCTCGTCCGTTGAAACAACCGATCTCGTGTACTTCGAAGGAACCGGCGGAGGGTCGCTCGGCCCCTTTGTCCGCAAACGCATCGATGCTTCGGCCCAGATTGGCGGGGCATATGAGCGCCTGTTTGCGGCCCAGCGTGCCGGACGGCGTTTTGAGCACCTGCCCCGGATTGTCGATTGCCGCCGTGCGGGCGACGATCTTGACGTGGTGATGGAATACATCGAAGGCGAGACGCTCGAGGCCTTGGTGGGACGCTTGGGTGCGACCCCCGATTATGCGCGCGGGTTGTTTCCGGCCCTGTGTGATGCGGTGGCAGAGCTCCATGCTGGATTTGGCGAGGTGGGGAAAGCGCCGGCTCCGATTATCCATCGCGACCTTAAACCTTCGAACATCATCGTGTCGGGCGTGAGATATGCCGCCGATGCCGGCATGACCTTCTCGTCGCTGGTGATTATTGACCTGGGGATCGCGCGCGCTTGGCGCGAAGGCGCCGATGCCGATACCGTCAAGTTTGGCACGCGGCCCTACGCGCCGCCCGAGCAGTATGGGTTTGGGCAGACGAGTGTGCGAAGCGATGTGTACGCGCTGGGCGCCCTGCTGTTCTTTTGCTTGACAGGAGTCGATCCAAAACCGGGGCTCGACATGCTCGAACAATGCGAGATATGCGGCGTTCCCGCTCCTCTGGCCGATGTCATTTGCATGGCGATGGCGCTCGACCCGGCCAAGCGTTTTGCGAGTGCAGGGGCATTGGGACGGGCGACGCGCGCGGCGTACGACCTGAGTTGCCCTGTGCGGCCTCCTGCGCCTGCGCCTGTTTGTGCTCCGGCCTCGGAGACGGTATTAACGCCCCAAGGGCCTCAGGGTTCCACAGGCCTTCCTAAGCTTGCCGCCCCTGCTGTGCCCGGCCTGCTTTCTCGCATTCCGGAGCCTCTGGGGCGCATTTGGAATACGCTCGTCTGCTTCTCGCTGCTTGTATTCTTTGCCGGAAGCCACTTTGCCGTTTTTCACCCTACGGGAGCAAACCAAAGCTACCCGACGTGGCTTCTTATAATCGAGTACTTTTTCTTTGTCGATGGCCTTATGGTGCTTATGCATTTTGCGCTGCTCGACAAGCGCCGTCTTCGTCGGCGATTCGCACTGCTCGACAGCTATCGCGGCAAGAAACTCGCGAAACTCTGGCTCAAGGCATTGGGTGTGCTGCTCCTATGCATGATCGTCATAGTCGCGGTTGCCAATGCGACCGGCGTCGTCGATACCTCCGCAACCTAAAAGAAAAGGGCCCCATTGGGGCCCTTTGCAGTTGCACTTAGATGCGGTTCATCTGAGCGGCGACTTTGTTGTACCAGTCCTGCCACGTGGGCGGGCAGTACTTTTTGGCCGCTGCCGGGGTAAGGGTGGAGCCATAGTTGGCGCCCAGATAGGCAACGTGAGCGGAGATGCCCTCGCTCCAGCTGCCAAAGCTGCGCCAACCGCCGCCACGTGCACTCCAGCCCCAGGCGTTGTAGGAATTGGCGCAATAAGCACCCTTGGTGCTCTCGATGCAGGCGATAGCGGGGGACCAACGGGGGTCGACACCGGTATTCCAAGCGGCGACGGCAAAGTTGTAGCCCTGGCCTGCCATGGGGGAGCCGGCGAGAAAATTGTCGATGCGGCTCGTCCACTCATTAATGAACGAATCGTAATCGGAGCTACCGGTATTGGCGTTGTTCACCGTGGTGTCGATGGTGGTGTTGGTGTTGGTGGCCTGGCTGCTGGAATTGCTGCCGCTTACGCCCTCGCCCGAGAGCTTCTCGGCGGCAGCGGCCTTATCGGCCTCAAGCTTGGCAAGCTCAGCGGCATTTTCCTGCTCGGCTTTTGCCTGTGCCTCGCTGCGGAGCTGCTGGGCCTGCGTCAGCGCATCCTCGGCGTTTTTCTGCTCTGCCTCAAGCTGTGACTTGGCCTGCTGGAGCTCGGCCTTGTTCTGCTCGAGTTCGGTTTGCATGTTATTGAGCTCTTCGATCTCGTCGACGCTCGAGCTCGTGATCTGGTTGGTGTATTTGCAGGTCGTGATGAACTCACCCAGGCTCTGCGTGTTGACCAGGAAGGTCACGATGGGATTGGTGCCCTTCTGATACTTGTACAGATCGCGCATGGCGGAGCTTGCCTTGGCCTGCTGCTCGGGAAGCTTGGCCTCGATTTCCTCGATGCTTGCCTCATTGGAGTCAATCTGCTTTTGCAGGTCATCGAGTTTGGTGCGGGCGTCGTTGTAGGCGCTCGTGGCGGCTTCGATCTTCTGCTGGGCTGCGGAAAGCTGGTCCTGCGTTGCCAGTTTGACCAGAAGACCATGAAACGCCGCAACGGGGGAGAGCATCGGCGTGGCCGTCAGCGCAACGGCGAGCGCGGCGCTCGTGATGATACGAGCCGGCTTCGACGCAATGAGCGCTGCGGTGCGATGATTCGAATGCTGCATCCAGTCCCTCTGCAATCAATCGTAGGTTATGGTTCGAACGGTATTCTACTACTGCTTTCGACCTCAACTTGAACCTTAAAGGTCCCAAAGGGTCAAGTTGAACTTGAGGCTTTGGCTTTGACCTGCAGTTATGATGAATTGTTGAGAAACCATAGAGTTCAACTTTAACGTTACAGAGCCCTGTTTGAGAGGAGTTTTGGGCTGTAAAAGCCATCTCAACGTGGGGTTTTATAACTACAGCGTGCCCCTCTGGCGAGCCTGCTCAATCTCTTCGAGGGCCTCGGCGGGGGTGAACGAACAGGTGCCGTCGCCGAGTTTGATTACCTGGATATCGTCGCCGGCGTAGACCTCTCCGCCCTTTAGTACCACGCCGAAAACGCCCTCGTGGGGAAAGATGCAGTCGCCGGCGAGATAGTAGATGGCACAGCGTGTGTGGCAGACCTTGCCGATTTGGCTGATTTCGACAAGCACCTCGCTGCCAAGCTTGAGCTGTGTGCCCAAGGGGAGCGAGAGCAGGTTGATGCCCCGGGTTGTGAAGTTCTCTCCAAAGTCACCCTCGTGCACATCGAGCCCGCGCGCCTGCGCCGTCTGGATAGACTCTGCGGCCAAAAAGGAAACCTGACGGTGCCAATGCCCGGCGTGTGCGTCGGAGGCGAGGCCGAATTGCTCTATAACGGTGTCGCGTCCATCGGCGACGGGCGACTTGCGTGTGCCCTTGTGTGCCGACGTGTTGATCGAGACGATGCGGGCGGGTCCGTTGTAGGCGTCGTTTGCCGTGCACAGGGGAGCGGTCGCTTTCGCGCGTTCCACCAGCTCGCGCTTCGCAGCATTGAGGATGGGATTATCGGTCGGATGGTCTTGGGGCACGTGTGCGCCTTTCGCTCGAGGATGTCAATACGCTGAATCCTACAACAACGGTAGGTTCATTGCCCATTGTCATACAACGGTGAGCGCCGCCTTCGTGCTGGACGATTGCGTCGATTGCCATAGATACGGTGGAGCTTTGGGCGCCGGCGGCTTGGCACGCTAGAATAAATCAGTTGCGCAAAGACCGCCCGTTGTGTGGGCAGTTCATGATAGGAAGTTTCCATGGCATTGCAGTTTACAGAGCGCGAGTTCATCCCCGTGCTGCTCGGTGGCGACATCAACGCCTACTCGGTGGCGCGCGCCTTCTACGAGGAGTACCAGGTCAAGAGTCTGGTCTTTGGCAAGTACCAGACGGGCCCTGCGTATCGAAGCCAGATTATCGACTACACGCCCAATGTCGACATCGATACCATGCCCGTGATGCTCGAGACCGTCAACGGCATTGCCCAGGCGCATGCCGATAAGACGATCGTCCTGATGGGCTGTGGCGATAACTATGTTGCCCTCGTGGCTCAGGCCAAGGATGCCCATGAGTTGGCGGATAACATCGTCGCGCCTTACGCTCCCTATAGCATGCTTGAACAGTGTCAGAAGAAGGAGATCTTCTACGAGCTGTGCGAGAAGCATGGCGTGCCCTATCCGCACACGTTTACCTTTACCAAGGCGATGCTCAATGCCCAGGGTGAGGCGCCTGCCGAAGTGCTCGACCAGATCGATTTTCCTTACCCGATGATTCTGAAGCCTTCTGACGGCATCATGTGGTGGCAGCATGAGTTCGAGGGCCAGAAAAAGGCCTATGAGATTGCCGACCGCGCCGAGCTGGAACAGGTCATTCGCGATTCGTATGCCAGCGGCTATACCGACGATCTGATCTTGCAGGATCGCGTGCCCGGCAACGACGAGTACATGCGCGTGCTCACCAGCTATTCCGACCGCAACGGCAAGGTGCGCATGATGTGCCTGGGCCATGTGCTGCTCGAGGAGCATCAGCCTCACGGCGTCGGCAACCACGCCTGTATCATCACCGAGCCCAATGACGAGCTCATGGGCGGCGTGCGCAAGCTACTCGAGGACCTGAACTTTGTGGGCTATTCCAACTTTGACGTTAAGTACGACGAGCGCGACGGCTCGTTTAAGTTCTTCGATTTCAACACGCGTCAGGGCCGCAGTAACTACTACGTCACCAACAGCGGCTTTAACGTTGCCAAGTATGTGGTGGACGAGTATGTGTTCAACCGCCCGTTTGAGCCGGAGTTTGTGACGGCGCAGGACGAGGCGCTGTGGATGGTCGTCCCCATGGGCGTCGTCGACAAGTACGTCAAGGATCCTGAGCTGCGCGCTAAGGTGCATCGCCTGGACAAGGAAGGCAAGGGCGCCGACCCTTCGTTTATGAAGGGCGACTTTGTCTTTAACCGCTGGCTGCGCATGTGGCACACCAAGTTGCGCCACTTTAAGCTGTTCAAGACGTATTACAAGTAGATGAGTGCGGCGCCCGTCCGGTTTGCATCGAGCGGGCGCGGGTATGATACGCGCAATTGCGCAAGCGTCACCAAGGAGGCGGCGATGGAAAAGCTGGGAGTTATCGGCGGCATGGGCGCCGAGGCCACGTCGTATTACTACGACCAGGTGGTGCGTCATACGGCTGCTGCCTGCGATCAAGAACATATCGACATGGTGGTGCTCTCCAAGTCGACCATGCCCGACCGCACGCTGGCCATTAAGACCGGCGAGCATGCCAAACTGCTGGCGACCATGAAAGAGTGTGCCCAGGCACTCGAGTCGCTGGGCTGTGCGCACATTGCCATTCCCTGCAACACGTCACACTACTTCTACGACCAGATCCAGTCGTTTACCACAGTGCCGATTATCCACATGCCACGCGAGTCGGTTCGCTATGCCCTTGCGGGTGCGGTGATGGGGGAGTGCGAGTTCGACCCCAACCTGAGTATGCCGGCCGAGCCGGTGCACAAGATTGGCATCATGGGAACCGACGGAACCGTGGGCGCGGGCGTCTACGGCCGCGAATGCGAGGCTGCGGGTGTTGAGGTCGTCTATCCCAGCGAGAAACGTCAGAACGATGTGATGTCGCTTATCTACGATGATGTGAAGGCCGGACGTGAGCCCGATATGGATAAGTTCGACCGCGTGATGTGGGAGTTCGCCCGTAGCGGCTGCGACCGCGTCATTCTGGCCTGCACCGAGCTCTCGGTGCTGCAGAAGTACCGAGAGATGCCCGAGGTCACCCTCGACGCCATGGACGTCCTGGTGCGCGAATCCATCATCCGCAGCGGCGCCCCCTACCGCCTCTAGCTTCTGACCTGCCAAAAAGGGACAGGTTTATTTTGGTAGGTTTTATCTGGTGAAACAGTAAAGGCCTCGGCTCGTTTGGTGCGAGCCGAGGCCTTTTGCGTTGGGCGGTTGCTGTCGGTGGTGAACTAGAACAGGAAACCGATGGCGATGAGGGCGATGCTGACGATGAGCACGGCGATGTCCAGGCCCTTGATGGGGTAGCGCTTGTACGAGCTGGCGCGCGTACGCAGGTAGAAGCCGCGCTGTTCTGCCGCCAAGGCTGTGGCATCGGTCTTGCCCACGCTCGAGATGAGCAGTGGCACGCACAGTGGCAGCATGAGCTTAAGCTTCTTGATGGGGTTCTTGGTGTCGTACTCGACGCCGCGTGCGGTCTGCGCCTCCATGATGGCGTTCATCTCCTGACCAAACACCGGCACAAAGCGCAACGCCGTGGTAAAGGTGAAGGCATAGCGATACGGCACGTGCAGCACCTCGACGCAGGCGTTGGCAAGGTCGTTGAGTTTGGTCACCATGAGCATGAGGATGAGTGGTAACGCCACGCTCAGTAGGCGCAGACAGGCCTTCGATCCCGTGATGAGGCCCGTGTCGGTGATAAAGCCCCACACCACGTTGCCATCGCGCATAAAGGCCAGCTGGAGCACCAGCATGATAAGCGCGAGCGGAATCAGCAACTTGAGCAGCGAGAACAGACGGTCGACGACGCCGGCATAGGCACCCAGCGCAAGGGTGAGTGCCAAAAAGCCCAGCAGCGCCACGTAGGTGTCGGACAAAAAGATGCCGACGATGATGGCGGCGGCGAGGCCCAGTTTGACGACGGGGTTTAGGCGATGCAGCAGTGTATCGCCCGGCATGTAGTCGATGACGTTAACCACGGTGGACCATCTCCTTGGTAATTCGAACGACATCGGTGACCTCGCTCACCTGCGCAAAAGCGGGCGAGACGGAAGATGCCAGACGGCGCGAGAGTTCGATGACCTGGGGCGGCTCAACGTAGGCATGCTGCATGAGTTCGATGTTCGAGAACAGCTCGTGCGTGCGGCCGCGGTCGAGGATGCGACCGTCGGCCATTACCACAATGCGCTCGGCAAAATCCGAGACGACTTCCATATCGTGGCAGACCATGATGACGGCGCAACCGCGCTCGGCCATGGTGCGTACCGTTTCCATCACGGTCATGCACTCGCGGTAGTCCAAGCCGCTCGTGGGCTCGTCGAGCACGACGATCTTGGGCTCAACCACTACGACGGA
This sequence comes from uncultured Collinsella sp., assembly GCA_902476475.1. Lineage (GTDB taxonomy): Bacteria > Actinomycetota > Coriobacteriia > Coriobacteriales > Coriobacteriaceae > Collinsella. The sequence goes on from CABSDO010000001.1 coordinate 52,425, forward strand.
GGCAAGTGCCACCATTTGTCGCTGGCCACGCGAAAGCGAGAACGGTGCCTCGTCGGCGGGCAGACCAAAGCGGTCGATGACCAGCTGGGCGCGGCGCAGCGCCTCGGCACGGTCCATGCCGCCCAGCTCCAAGCCAAAGGCGACCTCGTCGAGCACGGTATCCTTGCAGATCTGGCGGTCGGGGTTTTGGAAGAGCGGTGCGACCTCGCGGGCAATGCGGCTCGTGGGGACGGTTGCAGTATCCAGGCCCGTAACGCGCACGCTGCCCGAGGCGGGCTTAAGCAGGCCCGTGAGCAGCTTGGTGAGCGTGGTCTTGCCGGCACCGTTCTGGCCGACGATGCCCACGAGCTCGCCAGGATAGAGCGTCAGGCTAAGGTCGTGTACGGCGGCGCCGCCATTGGGATAGGCAAACTCAACATGGTCGAAGGTGAGTACGGGTTCGGCGTCCTTGGCATGAGGACGCAACGACGGTGCATGCGGGGAACCGGCGGGCGCCTGGGCTTCGATAGCCGCGCGTGCGGGGTCGACGATGCCCGAAATCAGGCGCTCGGCCTCGTCGACATCCAAGCAAGGAGTACCGCTTACTAGACCATCGGTTTCGAGGCTATTGAAGATACGCGTGACGCGAGGGCAGTCGACGCCGATGGCACGAAGCTCGTCGGTATGCGCGAAGACCTCGTGTGGCTCGCCCTGCAGCGCGATTTCGCCATGGTTGAGCACGAGCACGCGGTTGCAGTACTCCGAGAGCAGGGCGACCTTTTGCTCAACGACGACGATGGTGATTCCAAGTGCGCGGTTTGCCTCACGCAGCGTCTCGAAGACCAACGTGGAGCTGGCGGGGTCGAGTGCCGCGGTGGGCTCGTCTAGAACCAAGACGCGCGGGCGCATGGCGAGGATGGCGGCGATGGCTACCTTTTGCTTCTGTCCGCCCGAGAGCGTGGCGATCTCGCGGTCGCGCAGGTCGCTGATGCCGACGGTCTCGAGCGTTTCGCTCACGCGCTGCTCGATCTGGTCGTGGGGAACGCCAAAGTTCTCGAGGCCAAAGAGCATCTCGTCCTCGACGATCGAAGCGACCATCTGCGTGTCGATATCCTGTAGCACACTGCCGACGATTTGCGACACGTCGGCGAGCGAGACTTCGCAGGTGTCGTGGCCGTCGACCATAACGGACCCAAAGAACGTGCCGGTGTAGTGGTGGGGCACGGCGCCCGACAGGCAGGCGGCAAGCGTGGACTTGCCGGCGCCCGAGGGCCCGATGATGCCGATGAAATCTCCCTTGTTCACGCTGAGCGAGATGTGGCTGAGCGCCTGCTCGGTTTGCGTGCCATAGGAGAACGAGACATCGTCGACGTTGATGATCGTTTCCATGGATACCTTTCATAGTCATTGGGGACAGTCTTTGGTGGTGAAGCACGGAGACGGCTTTACGAGGTGCCCCAGGTTGGCGCGAAAGAGGAGCGAAGCGTACTTGGGTACGCGAGCGTCGAATGAACGCCAAGATGGGGTGGCTCGTAAAGCCGAGCAGGTTAGTTGAGCTTAAGGGCCTTCTGGATGGGCAAGTAGAGGGCGCCGACCAGAATGGCGTTAAAGACGGCGGTCATGGCGACGACGGGCAACATGGCGGCGGCGAGCTCGCCGACCACGCCGAGCATGGCCATCTTGATGACCATGAAGATGACGCCGGAGACAAAGGTGGTCAGGAAGGTTGCGACAATGGCGATCGCGGGCTTGGCCTGACCGTTCTTGCCGGCGGCGTTGACGATGCCGGCCATGAGCATGGCGGCGATGCCCTCAGCGGCAAAATCGACGAACGGCGAAGTGGTGGTGATCTGGATTACGGCAGCCGAGATGAGGCCAATGACGAGCGCCTGGCCGATGTTGGGGCGAACGACCAGGATGGTGAGGCAGAAGGCCGAGATGATGAACTCGGGGCTGATCATGCCGCCCGAGATGCCTGAGATGGCCTTGCCGACGGTGAAGTTGAGGATGAAGCCGGCGGCGAGCAGGATGGCGAGCAGGACGAGGGCGCGGACGTCGAGTTTGCCGCGGTCGGCGGTCTGGACGGTGCGGGGCTGGGTGGCGGTGGTGTTCTGAGACATGGTGAAAATCCTTTCGGAAGGGGGGGTGCAAGAGAAAAGCGGGGGCGCGTGATGCGAATGCGATCGGGCTCGAGATAGAAAAAGGCCCCCGGTCGAAACCGGAGGCCTTCCAATCACCTAGAGCGCAAAAACAGGCGTGAGGGACTCACTGTCGACCGATCGTATTCGCATCACGCCACCACCAGTTGTTGAGAGACTTCATCGTGTTCTTCATGTTGGTGGCTCCTTTCGTGATACCGTGGCACGGTCGCACCTAGTTGCTGTTGCGCTGCACTATAGCACAGCGAAGTGCGTGCGGGGAAATCTTTTTTGAAAAGATTTCAGGCGGGTTTCCCGCCGGTCAAAAGAGCGGGCTGGGCGGGCGAGGCTGCCATTGCTGCCTTGCCCGCCCAGCTAAGACGTTACTCCTTATTGCGACGGTAGAGGAAGTAACCGCCCGCGGAGATAACGGCAACGCCAGCGATGGCGAATGCAGCCACCACGCGGCCATCAAAACGATCACCGGTGGTGGGCAGGCCGCCCTTGGTGTTCGTCTTGTTGGTGGTTACCGTGGTCGTGGTGTCCGACTTGCCAGGCTTCTCGGGCTTGGTGGTGGGCTGCTCGGGCTTACCGGGCTGCTCGGGGGTACCGGGCTGCTCGGGGGTACCGGGCTGCTCAGGAGTACCAGGCTGCTCGGGAGTGCCAGGCTGATCCGGGGTTACCGGGTCGGTGGCAAGAGCGTCCTTGGCGTAGGTGATGGACTCCTTGAGGCCATGGGTCTCGGTGTTCAGGTCGCTCGGGGTGAAGGGCTGGTCGAAGTTCTCAGCCTTCAGATAGGCGCGCATCTCCTGGAGCAGGGCCTTGCACTTCTTGTAGGTGTTCTCGGTGGCAGCCTTGCCTGCCTTGTTGGCCAGAGCGGTGCGACCCTCGGTGGTCGTCTCGGCCAGCATAGCGGCGTCAACTTCCTTGTTCTGCTCGATGAGCTCGTTCTGGAGCGCGTCGAGGTAGGTGCGGACACTGGTGGCGAATTGTGCGCGGTTTTCGAAGCAAAGCGAGTTGATGTCCATCAGGACGTAGTTAATGGAGTTTTCGGGCTCCTCGTTGTTCACGATGTCCGTCTCGCTGCAGTGACCATAATCAACGGTCTGGTCGCTGAAGTAGGGGCTGACTTCGGTCATCAGAGCGGAGTATAGCGGGATAGCGACGGAGAACTCGGCGCAGGAGAGCATCTCCCACTGGATGGTTGCAACCTCGGGGTCATAGCCCTTTCGAATCTGGAAGAGGTTGGCCTCGGCGTTGCGGTCGGAACCGATGCTGCTGACACCGTCAGTATTGGCATTAAGGCCGGGGACTTTTTCACCGCGGTTGCCGAAGGCGCGAATCAGCTCAAACGTGTTCCAGTCGGACTTGCTGGGCTGGAAGAACAGCGGCTGCATCTCATGAACCATGGCACCGAGCGTGACGTCATTCTTGTCCTTGTCCTTGACGATCTCGTAGTCGGTGCCCTCGGTCAGCGGAGCCATAAAGTAGTCACGGCCCTGGATATAACGCGCCCAAGAGCCCATGCCCGTATTGTTGATAGATGCACCGTAGGTCTGGGCAACATCGAACTGTCCGTCTTCAAAGTACTTGGCGAAGCCCTTCTCTTCGGGCATAGTCTTGATCCCCTCAGAGTGGAGGCAGTTCTCAGGATCGTCAAGATTGACCTGGAAATTGAGGTTACTAATGTTGGGGTTGACCGAAGCGACGTCGTCGGTCAGCTTCATAGCGATCCACTGGTGGCCGGAAAGCGCGGCGAACAGCCAAGTCTCGGTGTTGTCGGCGATGACAATCTGGTCGTTGGAGCAGACGCCCTGCTCGTCAATCAGACTGCCGATAAGCTCGACGCCCTCGCGGGCCGTTGCGCTCTCGCCCAAGATGACGCCCGCGTAGCTGTACTCGCCGATGCCGGTATTTTTGACCTCGGGATTTGCTTTGTGGGCATGCTTGGTCGTGGGATCCGCTGCCTTGGCATCGTCGTTGTAGGAGGTGCTCAGTGTTGCGGAGCAGGAGACGCCCTTCTCATTGATGCCGGCCTCGGAGTAGGCATCCCAGCGTCCGTCCCACTCAGCAGGATGGTCGCGCACGTAGCTGTAACGATACGTAGTCTTGGTCGAGGTGTAGGAGAATCCGGACTCGTCCGAGCTGTAGGTATGACCAGGGCCATAAGAGGGCTCGATGCCATAGTGTTTGAGGTAACGAGTGCCAATGTCCTCGGTGCGGCCATAGTACGTGTTACCGTCGGCCGTAAGGTTCTTGCCCATGTACATCTGCGTGCAGGCGAGCGCAGACGTCGGCATGGACATGATGGTTGCAGCTCCAAAGGCGAGGCCTATGCCAAGCTTTTTGAGCGCGTTGACGGGGTGAGTTTTCCTCATTTTCCCTCCCAGCGTGCGAAAGCCCTCTGTCGCCAGAGGGCTTCAGCCAATAAAGACACCTCATTAGCGTAACGAACTGGAAACAATATTCATCTATGAAAGAAACTTACTCGATAAGCGTGATGAAATATGCGATGAGCGGTTAATTGTACTCAGTTTATAGCTTTACTTTAATAAAGACGCCCTGTAATTACTGTAGCCAAATAAAGCAGCTGGGAATGCTCGAAATGAAAATCCCCGCTGTTTGGCAAATGCATAAACAGCGGGAGAGTTGATAACTGGATGAATATCATACTAATGTGGAATTACTTCTTCCGGCGGTGGATCACGTTGATGGCGTAACCGACGAGCATGGCCAAGACGATGACAATAAAGCCGATCAGGGGATTGTCGTTCATGGGGTCCTCCTATTTACCAAGCGGTGAGAATTCGTCGACGATGAGGTCGAGGCATTGCGGAAGTGCGCGGGCACCAAAGACGCCCGAGTTGCTGGAGATGATCTCGCCATCGAACTGCATGCCCAGCGACGGGGTGCAGGTGATCTTGGCTTCCTTGGTCTGGATGATCTTGAACTGCGGGCGCCCGAGTACCTTGCCGGCGGGGTCAAGCGCAGCGGTGATCACGGTAGGCAACAGCTGCACGGTGCGCACGGGTTCGATGACCGCAATGTCGACCATGCCATCGTTCATGCGGCAGTCGGGGAACAGGTTGATGTCGTTTTGGATGACCGAGGTGTTGCCGGCCATGCAGCAGATGCCGTCGAGCTCCTCGACAATGCCGTCATGCTCAATGGTAAAGTGCGCTACCGTAGGGTTGGGCGTGGCGAGCGCAGAGAGGAAGTAGGCGATCTCGCCGATGTCGTTTTTGGTGGGGGCGGCCTTCATCATGATCTCGGCGTCGAAGCCCGAGCCGGCGATGATGATAAAGCCGTGGCGCTTCTCGTTGCCGTCCTCGTCGAGCCAAAAGAGCTCGCCCATGTCGACTTTGACCGTGCGACCGGCGCGGCAAGCCTTGGCAAGCGCCGCTGCCTCGGGGGCATTGCCGATGTTGTTGAAGAACAGGCAGGCCGTACCAGAGGGGAAAACGAGCGTGGGGACACCGCACCCGCGCATCTGGTCGAGCACGTTGGAGACGGTGCCGTCGCCGCCCGAAACGACCACGCGATCGAATTCGCGCACGTCCGCCACGGCATCCTCGGGTTCCATACCATCGCCGATAAAACGCATCACGACCTCGTCGCCGCCCTGCGCGAGGGCGTGCGTAAATGCGTAGATTTCATCTGAGCTGGGGCCCGATGCCGGGTTGTGGATGATAAGGCAGCGCATACTTACGTTCCCGTTCTGTGACTAACCGAGTATAGTTGTAAGGCAATGCCGATATCCTACCCGTGTTTTTCGGGCCTAACCTTATTCGATGGGTTGATATGTACATTTCCACACATCAGGCTCTACTCGACTTTTGCCAGCGCGCCCGTGAGTTCGACGCGATTGCCGTCGATACCGAGTTTTTGCGCGAGCGCACATTTCATCCGCGTCTGTGCTTGGTTCAGATTGCCACCCCTGCCGAGAGCGTTGCGGTCGATCCCCTGGTAATCGACGACCTATCGCCGCTGGCCGAGCTTATGGCCGACGAGAGCGTGATCAAGGTCTTCCACGCGTGCTCGCAGGATATGGAGGTCATGCTCCATACCGTGGGCGTGCTGCCGCGACCGATTTTCGATACGCAGGTCGCCGCCGCCTTTTTGGGCGAGCGCCAGCAGATTTCGTATGGCGCGCTTGTTCAGACGTTCTGCGGCGTATCGCTGCCCAAGACCGAGTCGCTGACCGACTGGTCGCGCCGCCCGCTGACCGATAAGCAGATTGAGTATGCGATCGATGACGTCAAGTACCTGATCGTCGCCTATACCGAGATGATGAGCCGCCTGCGCGAGCTGGGCCGTGTGGACTGGGTGCTCGACGAGCTGCGCCCGATGGCTGACGAGTCGCACTATCGCGCCGATCGCCACGAGGCGTTCCGCAAGGTCAAACGCATCAATTCGTGCAGCCGTCACCAGTTGGGCATCGCGCGCGAGCTCGCCGCCTGGCGCGAGGACCGCGCCGAGCGCCGTAACATCCCGCGCAAGTGGGTCATGTCCGACGACACGCTGCTGGCGCTCGTCAAGCGCAATCCTGTGCGCGTTGAGGAGTTCCGCAGCATCCGCGGCACCGATCAGCTGGGGGAGCGCGATGTGGACGGCGCGCTCATGGCCATCAAGCGCGGCGCGAGCTGCCCGCACGATCGCCTGCCACTCATGGTGCGCGGGCATCGCCAGATCTCTCCGGAGCTGGAGAGCGTGACGGACCTGATGTATGCGCTCATTCGCCTAGTTGCCGAGCGCTCGGGCGTGGCGACCTCGGTCATTGCCTCGCGCGATGACCTGGCCGACTACATTGAGCATCCCGAGCAGAGCCCCCTGCGCGAAGGCTGGCGTTTTGAGCTTGTGGGTTCGCGTCTAGACGATCTGCTTTCCGGCAATATGGGGCTGACGGTGAAGGACGGAAAAATCGAGCTTTTATAGTTACGCGGTTTGCCAAACGCTGTAAACGTTCTAGAGCGGCAATGCCAAAACATCGATGGCGTCTCGTTGGCTGGGCGAGTGGGTAGAATGCCTCCAACGTGTAACTCGATTCGGAGGAATTCGCATGCCTTATTACTATGGATACGGCTTTGGCATCGACCCGCTGTACCTGCTGGTTGTTCTTGTCTGCACGGTGCTTGGCCTTGCCGCACAGAACTATATCAACTCGACGTACAAAACCTGGTCCAAGGTTCGCTCGGACGGCGATACGGGTGCCACGGTCGCTCGCCGCATGCTCGATGCCAACGGTTGCAACGCCGTGGGTATCGAGGGTGTTGCCGGCGAGCTCACCGATCATTACAACCCGCAGGACAACAACCTGTATCTGTCGGATGCCAACCGTTCGGGCGGGTCGGTCGCAAGCGTTGCCGTCGCCTGTCACGAGGCGGGCCACGCCGCCCAGCGTCAAAGCGGCTACGCCATGATGAAAGTGCGTACCGCCCTGGTTCCGGTTGTCAACTTTACCCAGAACACTTGGACCATCGTGTTGCTCTTGGGCCTGTTTATGAACATTGCCGGGCTCACATCCCTCGCACTGATCTTCTTCTCGTTTAGCGTGTTGTTCCAGCTGGTTACGCTGCCGGTCGAGATTGATGCTAGTCGGCGCGCCGTGGCGTATATTGAGCAGTCGGGCATGAGCTCCAAGCAGGTCAACGGTGCCAAGAAGGTACTGACGGCAGCCGCGCTTACCTATGTGGCCGCAGCGCTCACGTCGATCATTCAGCTGCTCTACCTTATGGCTCGCTACAACAGAAACTCCAACCGATAACAAATGGGACAGGCAGGCGCCGCGGGGATTCGTGTCCCCGGGGCGCTGTACTATGTGTTGGACTTGAATTTGCGCAGGGCCGAAGCCCTTGTGCGCGATGACGAAAGGAGGCTGCGTGGCAGGCTGGAATCTGACCGGCAATACCGTTTCCGCCGAGTTCGACGGATCGGATGAGCAGGAGCGCAAAGAGCTCAGCGTGAGCCAAGCGGTGGAGATCGCCGCCGGCGCACTCGACGCCATTCCGCAGCTGAGCGTTTTGGGTGAGGTCACGGGTTTTCGTGGTCCCAATGCCCGAAGCGGCCACTGCTACTTCCAGATTAAAGACGACTCGGCCGCCGTCGACTGCATCATCTGGAAGGGCGCCTATCTCAAGCGTACCTTCGATCTGCGTGACGGCATGCAGGTGAGCTTTAAGGGCAGCTTCAACCTCTATAAGGCCACAGGACGCATGAGCTTTGTCGCTCGCTCGTTTTCGCTGGCGGGGGAGGGTCTGCTGCGTCAACAAGTGGCGCAACTGGCCGAAAAGCTACGCCGCGAGGGGTTGATGGACGAGTCCCGTAAACGCCGCATCCCGGTGTTTTGCTCGCGCGTGGCGGTCGTCACCTCGCTTTCCGGCGCGGTAATCGATGACGTCAAGCGTACGCTGCGCCGTCGCAACCCACTTGTCGAGCTCGTTTGCGTGGGTGCCAAGGTTCAAGGCGAGGGTGCGCCGGCGGAGCTTATTGAAGGCTTGCGCCGTGCCGCCTCCATCACGCCGGCACCCGATTGCATTTTGCTTGTGCGTGGCGGCGGTTCCTTCGAGGACCTCATGACCTTCAACGACGAGGAACTTGCTCGCGCGGTGGCGGCTTGTCCTGTGCCCGTGGTGACCGGCATTGGCCATGAGCCCGATACCTCGATTTGCGACATGGTGAGCGACCGTCGCGCCTCCACGCCAACGGCAGCGGCAGAATCGGTGGCGCCGGCTATGACGGAGTTGGCCGACGTGCTCGAGACGCGCCATCAACGTCTGGGTGCCGCGATGGCTTCGATGATCGGGTCGGATCAGGTCGATCTGGAAATGCTCGACCAGCGCGGTCGTCGTGCCTGGGACACCTATACGGCTCGTTTGGGCGATGCGCTCGATGCAGCCGCGCGCCGCCCGTGCCTCAATGACCCAGCGTTTATGGTCGAGCGTCGCGAGTCTGAGCTTGCCCTGACGGCCGATCGCCTGTCGGGCGCCATAGTACGCTCGGTCGGGACATTCCGCTCCAACTTTGAGCGCCTGCCCGAGCGTCTGGTTGCAAGCACCTCGGGGCTCGATGGCAAGCGCCATGCGCTCGCGCTTGCGAGTTCCCGTCTGGAGCATCAGGGGCGCACGATGCTCAACAAGCCCGCGTCCGACCTGGGCCGTGCGGCAGCCTCGCTAGATGCCCTGTCGCCGCTCAAGGTGCTTGCCCGTGGTTATTCCATCGCGTACAGCGATGATGGGGTGGCCACGAGCGCCAAGACCTTTAAGGCCGGTGACGCCATCCGCGTGCGCATGGCAGACGGCAACGTGACGGCAACGGTCGATACGGTCGAGTAGGCCGCGTTTCATAGCGATAAACCTTTAGGAAAGGAAACAGATATGGCAGAGAAAACCCCGGTCGAGCAGCTTACGTACAAGCAGGCTTCGCAGGAGTTGGAGCTCATCATCCGCAGCTTGGAGTCGGGCGATATGGAGCTCGAGGAGTCGCTCGAGAGCTATACCCGCGGCGTCGAGCTCCTCAAGAGCCTGCGCACCCGCCTGTCCGATGCCGAGCAGAAGGTCTCGGTGCTCCTTAAGGACGTCGATGGCAACGACGTGCTCGCCGACGGCGAGGCTGCCAACACCGACGACAACCTCTCGTTCTAACCATCCCGGCCAAATATAATTACCTTGGTCTGTGAGAAAGGAACCAACCATGTGCGATTGCATCTTCTGCAAAATTGCCAACCACGAGATCCCCTCGACCGTTGTCTATGAGGACGACCAGGTCATCGCCTTCGACGACCTCAATCCCCAGGCGCCGGTCCATACGCTCGTGATCCCCAAAAAGCACTACAGCGATATCGCCGATAACGTGCCGGCCGAGACCATGGGTGCAATGGCTCACGCCATCCAGGAGGTCGCTAAGGCCAAGGGTCTGGAGGACGGCTTCCGCGTCATCTCCAACAAGGGTGCCAACGCCGGCCAGACCGTCATGCACTTCCACATGCACGTTCTCGGCGGCAAGAACCTGGGCGAGAACCTCATCTGAGGGCGCGTAGCCCGTCGACTTGGCTGCCTTTGGAGTAATCTATGCAGCTTTCTCAACTCGAATACCTTCAAGCGGTAGCGAACTATGGCGGCGTGCGCAAAGCAGCTCGCGCCGTTCACGTGAGTCCGCAGGCCGTTTCGTCGGCAATAAAAAAGTTGGAATCTGAGTATCAGATTGTTTTGCTCGACCGATCGGCGGGGGAGGCTGTTTTGTCTCCGGCGGGCAGAGAATTTGCGCGTCGTGCACGCGTGATCCTGGCGCAGGTCGACGATCTCAAAAAGTACGCTCAATCGGGGAACGGCGGCGTTTCGCCCGACGGCCATTTCCGTCTTTACGCCCCCTGTCTTCACGGGCGGGGGCGCCTTTTTTCCGAAAACTGGTACGACTCGTTTGAAAGCTCGCACCCTCAGATTCATCTTGATGTGTGGCATCAGCCAACGGCAACATGCTTTGAATCACTTATACTTGGAATTTCGGACGCGGCTATCTCGTTTGAGGAACCACGGGACAGCGTCCTTTCTTCAAAATATATGGGTGAAAAGGAGCTCAGGGTTCTTTCGTTCCCAGCGGGTCATCAATCTGTGGGCGCTATGACCATTCGTGAGTTACTGGGCGGCAGGCTCGCTGTTCCCATTAATTTGTCACCCTGTCTCAATGCAATCAATCAATGCCCCGAAGCTCAGCTGGTTAATTTCCGCTTTCGCGATGTCGAATACGGAAACAGGGCGCAGGCTGAGTTTCTTCAAGCCGGGGGATTGATATTGAGTTTTTCTGGCTCTTCTCTCGCATCGGATGGATCGGAAGTGAGCGAGTGCTCCATTGAAGCCTCACATGACGTAGCCTTGCCCATCTACTTTTGCTATCGACAAAATGCCTGGACCGATCGACACCAGACGGTATTTCTTCACCTATTGCGTCATCTCGCTTCGTGAGGCCATTTGGCCTCGTGGCGTCAAGTGAATGTTGACGCCTTGTAACACATGACTGATGGCTTTGCCCTCATGCTTTTCCAAGATTTCGGTTTGGGTTATTGGCTCTTGGAGGGCGGAGCATGAAAAATCGTACGATTTTGCTTTATATGATGTTCGTTTTCCTGTCGAACTTCAGCACCATCTTGTATTTTCTAACTGTCTACCTTGAGTTCGTCGGGCTTTCGATGGTAGCGATTTCTGGCATGATGATTGCATACCAAGTGAGCAAGTTCATCCTTGAAGTTCCCACTGGCTATATTGCTGATAGGTTTGGACGAAAGACAAGCGGTCTCGTTGGCGTCGTGGGAATGCTTGGATACTACGCCGCCCTGCTTCTCGTCCGTTCTCCTCTGCTTTTAATCGGCGCGTTTGCTCTTAAAGGTTTTGCCGTTGCATGTCTGAGCGGATCCATAGAAGCGATTTACATTGACAGCGTCTCTCAGGACCAGCTCATAAGACTTAATGTCGTTGAGCGATTTGTTTTCTATGCCTCTTATGCCATCTCCGCTTGCGTGGGCGGTTTCATTTCGTCTGTCGGTGCATATCTCATTGGTCTTTCGGCAGATATCATCGCAATGGTGTTGACGTTGGTTGTCGTTGTCTGCATTCCTGAGATGCGAAGAGAGGGCACTGCGGCGACACCTGAACGTGGAATGAGCCCGAAGATGATCGGTGCCGCTATTGCGTGTAATGGTATTCTTCGTTCGGCGTTCATCATGGACTGTTCTCAGGCATTTGCTTTTGTCGCTCTGGAAGATTTTTTCTCACTGCTGCTCGCAGCCCGTGGAATGGGTGCCGTCGCTTCGGGCATGACCATTGCGGTCCAGCTCCTTGTCTCCGCCTCCATAGGGTTTATCGTGCCCAGCGTAATTGCTCATGTCGACAAGAGGCTTTTTGCGCGTATTTGCGGCATCATCCGTCTCATTCTAGCTGCTTCGTTTTTAACCCCTTTTATTCCGGTTGACCTGTTGCCCGTTTTCTATGTGCTGCAGACGGTTGCCTACTCGTTATTTGCTCCGATCAAATACTCAGTTTTTCAAAATGCTGCCGATTCATCGATGCTCTGTTCGTTGATTTCGGTTCAAAGCCAGATGGTGGCGGTGGGCGCCGTTCTTTTCTATCTGCTCAATGCTGTGTTGAGTAGCGTTGTGGGTATTCGGGTTGTGCTGCTTGTTGCGCTTGGGATTTCTTCTCTGGCGTATGTCCCCGCGCTATTTCGCCTTACAAGTCGAAGACCATGAGCATGCATGCATCGATAACTTATATATCAACGCAATAAACCCGAGCGCGAGGGCGTTTGGGTTTATTATTGAAGCGTATGTAACCTGGCGGCGCCACACCGCCTGTTAGTAGGGAGACACATGAACGTTCTGGTCGTCAACGCAGGATCTTCGACCCTTAAGTATCAGGTCATCGATACCAAGTCCCACAAGGTGTCCGCAAAGGGCTCCTGCGAGCGCGTCTGCTTTACCGGCGGTACCTTTACCCATGCTGCCAACGGCTCCAAGAAGGTGACCGAGAACATCGAGTTCCCCGACCACAAGGTCGCCATCGAGGCTGTCCTGAAGGACCTCGAGGCTAACGGCGTCAAGATCGAGGGCATTGGCCACCGTATCGTTCAGGGCGGTTGGTACTTTGGCGATTCCTCCCTCGTCGACGAGGACGTTCTTGCCAAGATCCGTGAGGTCGCCCCGCTCGCCCCGCTGCACAACAACCCCGAGGCCAACGTTATCGAGTATTGCCTGGAGCAGTATCCCGACCTGCCCAACGTCACGGTCTACGACACCGCTTTCCACTTCAACATGCCCGAGGTCGCCAAGACCTACGCTCTGCCCAAGGACGTCTGCGACAAGCTGCACATCCGTAAGTATGGCGCCCACGGCACCAGCTATCGCTACATCTCCAAGAAGGTTGCCGAGATGACCAACGGCGAGGCCCGCAAGGTCGTCGTGTGCCACATCGGCTCCGGCGCCTCCCTGTGCGCTATCGAGGACGGCAAGTGCATGGACACTACCATGGGCCTCACCCCGCTCGACGGCGTCATGATGGGCACTCGCTGCGGCTCCATCGACCCGGCTACCGTGTGCTACCTGCAGCGCGAGGGCGGCTACACCTTCGATGAGGTCGACGAGATGATGAACAAGAAGTCCGGCCTCATGGCCGTGACCGGCGGCAAGACCAACGACTGCCGCAACGTCGAGGAGCTCGCCGCTGCCGGCGACCCCGAGGCTCAGCTCGCCTTCGATATGTTCGTCTACAAGATTGCCGCCAAGGCAGCCGAGATGGCAACCTCCATGTGCGGCATGGACACGCTCGTCTTTACCGCCGGTATCGGCGAGCACGCTCCGGCTGTCCGCGCTGGCGTGGCCGACCGTCTGGCCTTTATGGGCGTCAAGATGGACCATGCCCGCAACGCCCTGCGCGGCGACGGCGCTTGGTGCCTGTCCGCTAAGGATTCCAAGGTCAAGATCTTCGTCATCCCCACGGATGAAGAGTTCATGATCGCTTCCGACGTTGAGCGCATCGTTAACGGCAAGTAATTGATGCAAGGGGAGGGGACTGGATGGCCTTGTGCCGTTCAGCCCCCTTTTATGCACTTTGAGCGAAGAGTTTAATAGATATTTATTGAATTCTGATAACTTCTTATTAAGGATACGGCCGCCTTATGGGTTTGCCGACCGTACTGTAATCACGAAGGAGTCTCATGAACGTACTTGTTGTCAACGCCGGCAGCTCGAGCCTTAAATATCAGCTTTTGGATACCGATACCCGCGAGGTTTTCGCCAAGGGTAACTGCGAGCGTATCGGCTCGGAGATGGGTATCTTTGGCCATTCCGAGAACGGTGGCGCCAGGCAGACCGAGGAGATTCCTTTCCCCGACCACCGCTCGGCTATCGCGCGCGTGCTCGAGGCGCTCGAGAAGACCGACTTTACGATCGATGGCATCGGCCACCGCATCGTCCAGGGCGGCTGGTACTTCGATGATTCCGCGGTCGTCGACGATGAGGTCATGGCTAAGATTCTCGAGGTGGCGCCGCTCGCCCCGCTGCACAACTACGGCGAGGCCGCAGCGATTGAGTATTGCCGCGAGAAGTATCCAGAGCTGCCCAACGTTGCCGTCTTCGATACCTCGTTCCATATGACCATGCCCGAGGTCGCCTACACCTACGCCCTGCCCAAGGACGTGTGCGACAAGTATCACGTGCGCAAGTACGGCGCCCACGGCACGAGTCATCGTTACGAGTGGATGATGGCCAAGGAGATCTTGGGTACGCGCTGCCACCGCCTGCTGTCGTGCCACCTGGGCAACGGTGCCTCGCTCGCCGCTATCGAGGACGGCGTGTGCCGCGATACCACCATGGGCCTCACCCCGCTCGACGGCCTGATGATGGGTACCCGCTGCGGTTCCATCGACCCGGCCACCGTGTGCTACCTGCAGCGCGAGGGCGGCTACAGCTACCAGGAAGTCGACGACATGATGAACAAGCAGTCCGGCCTGCTTGCCATCTCGGGCATCTCCAACGACGCCCGCGACATTCGCACACGCGCCTCCGAGGGCGACGAGCGTTGCCTGCTCGCCTTCGATATGTTCGCCTACAAGGCCATGCAGCAGGCCGGTTCCATGATCGCCTCCATGGCGGGCGTGGATACCATTACCTTCACTGCCGGCATCGGCGAGAACGACTGGTCGATCCGCAAGGCCTTCTGCGACTGCTTTGAGTGGCTGGGCGTGCGCATCGACAACAACAAGAACCGCGAGGCCGTGGGCAACGGCCCGCAGGTCATCAGCGCCGCCGGTTCCGCCGTCACGGTCATGGTCATCCCCACCGACGAGGAATACATGATCGCCCACGACGTCGAGCGCCTGACCAAGAACAACTAACGCGATCGCTTGTGATTGAACGAAAGGCCTCCTGAGCAGCAGTTTGGGAGGCCTTTTTGCTGGCAGCTGGATTAACGGCGGAAACTCTGTCCCATTCCGAGCGTTAATTCTGGGACACGCTTTCCGCTTGGGGCTGGTTGCGGAAAGTGCGACCCACAATAAAGCAAAATTCCGGTCCACAGTTTCCCAAACAGCCCCCAAGCGGAAGTTACATCCCACAATCCGCCTCCAAACCGGGACACACTTTCCGGTGGGTTAGACACCGAACTTCAGCCAACATTTCGGTCCCAAAGTGACCATGGCCAGCAACGCCTGCGCTCCCAGCAACGGCATCCAATCATTCAGGTCTTCAGCTCCAGCTCGTAGCCAAGCCGCCGTCCACCCCAGATACCCTAATTGCTACGTTGCGGTAGAAGGCCGTACGGGCCAACCACTGAAAACAATCCGCAGACCAGAAACGCCCCCGTTCGTAGCTCCGGAGGAGCAGAACGGGGGCGTTTCATTGGTCGAGGACGTTTTCAGGGGTTGGCCCGTACAGCCTTCGGGCGAGTGCGTCCGCTACTCAGCCATCTGAGCCTGGACGGCGGTGATGGCCACGACACCCACGATGTCGTCGGCAGAGCAGCCGCGCGAAAGGTCGTTGACCGGCTTGGCGATGCCCTGCAGGATGGGGCCGTAGGCGTCAGCACCGGCGAAGCGCTGGACCAGCTTGTAGCCGATGTTGCCGGCCTCGAGGTCGGGGAACACCAGCACGTTGGCCTTACCGGCGACGGAGGAGCCGGGAGCCTTGAGCTGGGCGACGGTGGGGACGATGGCGGCGTCGAGCTGCAGGTCGCCATCGATGGCGAGCTCGGGAGCCTTCTCCTTGCAGAACTTCACAGCCTCCTGGACCTTCTTGGCGACCTCGCCACCGGCGGAGCCCATGGTGGAGTAGGAGAGCATGGCCACGTGCGGCTCAACATTGCCCATGAAGGTGGACCAGGAGTGAGCGGAGGCGATGGCGATCTCGGAGAGCTCGTCGGAGGACGGGTTGATGTTGAGGCCGCAGTCGGCGAAGATCAGCGTGCCGTCGGTGCCGAACTGCGGGGTGTCGGTGCACATCACGAAGAAGGCCGAGACCAGCTTGGTGCCCGGGGCGGTCTTGAGGATCTGAAGCGCAGGGCGCAGGGTATCGGCGGTGGAGTGGCAGGCGCCGGAGACCAGGCCGTCGGCGTCGCCCATCTTGACCATCA
>CABSDO010000002.1 GCA_902476475.1 uncultured Collinsella sp.
TTCCGCACGAGCCGAAGGCCACTTAATGTGGCCTTCGAGCGAGCCCAGGACCTGACCGAGCAAAAATCAAACGGCCGGCCCCGGGCATGGCGACGAGATAGATTAACGAGCCGCCAAGATGGCGTCGATGAGCGTCAGTACGCCCCCGTCGTTGTTGCTCGGAATGCGCCACTTAGCATGCGCGTTCATGTGCTCCTCGGCATTGTCCACGATAAAGCTGTGACCGACGCGCTCGAGCATGGGGATGTCGTTGTAGGTATCGCCCACGGCGGCGGCATCGGCGATATCAATGCCCAGGTGTTCGCACAGGTGCGCGACGCCGGCGCCCTTGTCGACGCCCAAGTTCATAAAGTCAATCCACTCGCGCCCGGCGTTGGTGACGTAGAGCTTGTCCGAGAACTCGGGGCTATAGGTCTCGCGAAACGCGGGCTCGGCGTCGTAGCCGGGGAAGAAGACCGAAATCTTGTTAGACTCGAAATCAATGCCCTCAAAGCTGTCGACGTAGTTGATTGTGTTGTAGTAGACGCTGATCTCGTCGTGGTATTGATGGTCGCGGGCAAGCACGTAGAACTCGTCGAAGCAGCACAGGACTGGGACAGCGCGAGGATCCTCCGAGGCACGGTTCAAGACCTGCTGATACAGCTCCACGTCAATATTGCTCTTATAGATATAGCTGCCGCGATAGATCACGCACGCTCCGTTGTCGGGACAAAAGGCGAGGCGGTTCTTGATGCCCTCGAACATCTCCTCGAGCTTGGGTGCGGGACGTCCGCTGGCGGGGCAGAATACGATGCCGGCGTCGGCGAGCTTGTCCAGGCGCTCATCAAGACCCTGGGGCAGCACACGCTCGTCGGTTAGCAGCGTCTTGTCCATATCGACGGCGAGAATCTTAATGTTGCCGATGTTGGCGTCCGATTCGTAAGTTTGCATAAAAAAGCGCCTTTCGTTTCGAGATTGTTTCAGACGTTATAACCATCAACTAGTAGTCGAGCGTATTTTCGCAGGAATGGTGCGTATTTGCACTGCAATTCACAAACTAATGAAAAAACTTTTCAGAGATTTGAATTTGTCGCTTGCGCAGCGTGCACTTTATCGTAATATAGCAAACATCGAAAACGGAGACGGCAAAAGAGCCGTTTACCGAGGAAAAGGTACCGTTTGCGATATTTGAATTGCGCCCGGCGATACGTGAGAGGAGAGGCAGATGCAGTTCGTAAAGATCATCACCACTGCAGACAATGCCATCCGACGCCAGCGCGCAATTTCCCGACGACGATAACAATCGTCTCTGTCCGCATGGGGCGCAATGCCTCAACAGAGTCATTTTGAGGTCGTTGGGTTTTAGCACGACATTGCTGCATGTTTCTAGGGCATGTATGTGCTGATTTTTGCTATTTAACCTGATATTGCACGGTATATGACCTTGAAATGACTTGCAACTGACCGATGTTCTAACTAGCTACCAAGGGCGAAAGGAAACAGCCATGAGCAAGGAAAAAGTCGTTCTCGCATATTCCGGTGGTCTTGATACATCTGTATGTGTCAAGTGGCTCCAGGACGAGAAGAATCTCGATGTCGTTTGCGTTTGCGGCAATGTGGGCCAGGAGGAGACCGGCCTGGACGCCAAGAAGCAGAAGGCCCTCGACCTGGGCGTTCTCGATTGCCAGGTGCTCGACCTGCGCGACGAGTTCTCCGATGAGTTCCTGATTAAGGCCATCGCCGCAAACTCCATGTACGAGAACAAGTACCCGCTGCTCTCCGCCCTGTCTCGCCCGCTGCTTGCCAAGAAGCTTGTCGAGGTCGCCCACGAGTTTGGCGCGACCTACGTCGCCCACGGCTGCACCGGCAAGGGTAACGACCAGGTTCGTTTTGAGGCTGCCGTCAAGGCCCTCGATCCCGAGCTTAAGGTCATCGCCCCAGTTCGCGAGTGGGATCTGAAGTGCCGTCCCGACGAGGTCGCCTATGCCCACGCCCACAACGTGCCGGTTCCCGAGGGCGCCAACGATAACCCCTATTCCATTGACGACAACCTGTGGGGTCGTGCCATTGAGTGCGGCCACCTGGAGGATCCCTGGAACGAGCCGCTCGACGACGCCTGGGTTATGACCAAGAATCCCGAGGACACGCCCGATACCCCGACTTACACCGAGATTGAGTTTGAGGCGGGCAAGCCCGTCGCCGTCGACGGCAAGAAGATGAAGCTCTCCGAGATTGTCATCGCCCTCAACAAGATTTCCGGCGACAACGGCTTTGGCCGTCTCGACCTGGTCGAGGATCGTCTGGTGGGCCTCAAGAGCCGCGAGTGCTACGAGGTTCCCGGCGCCCTGACGCTCATCACCGCCCACAAGGCACTCGAGGACATCTGCGTCGAGGGCGACCTGCTCAAGACCAAGATCAAACTCGAGCAGGATTGGGCCACCGCCGTGTACAACGGCCAGTGGTACAGCCCGCTCAAGAACGCGCTCGACGCCTTTATGGCCGACACCCAGAAGTTCGTGACCGGCACCGTCCGCCTGAAGTTCTTTAAGGGCAACTGCCATGTCGTCGGCCGCAAGAGCCCGTTTAGCCTGTATGACTACGGTCTGGCTACCTACGACCGTGACACCACGTTTGACGAGAAGGCCAGCGCCGGCTTTATCGAGATCGATACGCTGTCGCTCAAGACGTGGGCCAAGGTCCAGGGTCCCAGCTCTGCCGCTGCCCAGGCTTAGGTCTTCCTTTCCTTGGTATCCGCGCGGCCCATCCGCGTGATACATAACGGGCGCATGGGGTCCCTACCTTTCGTTATGCTTGCTGACACTTCTTAACATCGGTGGCCCCTACGTTCCGCCCGCATATATGACGCCGCGACTGCGGCTGAGTCCGAGCCCCGCCGGGGTTGTCCGGCGGGGCTCCTTCTATCAATTTGGCGGCTCTGCGCCTATATATATGAGGAGTATCCATTATGTTCAATGCTGTCGTGCATGCTTTACTTGCCCTCGCGCCCGAGCTCGATGCTGCAAAGGTCGAGGACGTCCCTATGAGCCTGAAGGCTTGGATTGACGGTTCGCAGGGCAACATCCGGAGGGAGACGTTGGGCGCCAAGTGCATGGTGCGTCACTTCTTTGCAAATTAGCTATATGGCCTCGCGCACGGTGGGGAATATGCAAAACTAGCGGTTGAAAAATCGCTTTAGCGATATGGCGCATTGCTTTGGGCGCTTGTTTTGGTATTTGGAGAAAGGAGACGGTTCCATGGCTCTTTGGGGCGGTCGTTTTGAGGCGGGCGTGGCCGAGGTCACGCAGGAGTTTGGTGCGTCGTTGCCGGTCGACAAGCATCTCTATAAGCAGGATATCGCCGGCTCTAAGGCACATGCCAAGATGCTGGCCGCCCAGGGCATCATCAGTGCCGAGGACGAGCAGGCGATTGCCGAGGGCCTGACCGGAATCGAGCAGGATATCGATGCCGGCAACTTCACCTTCGATATCAACGACGAGGACATTCATATGTCCATCGAGAGCGAGCTGACGCGGCGCATCGGTGAGGCCGGTAAGCGCTTGCATACCGGGCGTTCGCGCAACGACCAGGTGGCGACCGATACGCGCCTGGGCGTCAAGGCGCTAGCCAAGGAGCTCATGGAGGCCAATCTTGAGCTGCGCCATGTGCTGATGGATGCGGCTAAGAAGTACGACAAGGTGATTCTGCCGGGTTACACGCATATGCAGCACGCTCAGCCCGTGCTGCTGTCGCATCATCTGCTGGCGTATTCCTGGATGTTCGCGCGCGACTTTACACGCTTGAAGGCCGCCTTTGATGCCGCCGACAACTGTCCGCTGGGTGCTGCCGCGCTTGCCGGCACGAGCTATCCGCTCGATCGCCAGATGACGGCTGCCGAGCTTGGCTTTGCGGGCGTGATTCCTAACTCACTCGATGCTGTTTCCGATCGTGATTTCCTGCTCGACCTGCATTACGCCGGCTCCGTTATGGCGATGCACCTGTCGCGTCTTTCCGAGGAGATCGTGCTGTGGTCGAGCTCCGAATTTGGCTTTATCACGCTTTCAGACTCTTACTCCACCGGCTCGTCTATCATGCCGCAGAAGAAGAACCCCGACTTTGCCGAGCTTATCCGCGGCAAGAGCGGTCGCGTGTACGGCAACCTGGTGCAGTTGCTCGTGACCATGAAGGGCTTGCCGCTCGCCTATAACAAGGACTTGCAGGAGGACAAGGAGGGCGCGCTCGATACCGCCCATACGCTCATGCAGTGCCTGTCCGCTATGGCCGGAATGATTTCGACTTGGACCGTCAACGAGGATGCCATGGCGCGCGAGTGCGGCGTGGGACACCTTGCCGCCACCGATGTTGCCGATTACCTGGCCAAGCGTGGCCTGCCGTTCCGCGAGGCACATGCCGTGGTGGGGCATCTGGTCCTGATGTGCGAGAAGCGCGGCTGTAATCTTGAGGACCTGCCGTTTGAGGTGTTCCAGGAGGCAAGCCCGCTCTTTGAGCGCGACATTACCGAGGCGCTCGACATCCCGTCGATTGTCGCCGCGCGCACGACCGAGGGCGGCACCGCTCCTGCCGCCGTTGCCGCGCAGCTGCAGCGTGCCGAGTCACAGCTCGTGGCCGACGAGGGCGCGTTTGGATCGCTGACCAAGGTAGTCAAGATGGGACACGGGGCAAAGTAGGGGTTTGGCTGAAGCCGTATTGCCCTTTTATCGATAAATCGTTTTGCTTTTACGGGTGCCTTCTGTTGCGGGCGCCCGTATTTTGTTGCTATGGGGGAGGGGCTTGTCGAGAACTTCTGTAGGACCTTTGGGCAGGTTGTGAAGGGGATACGTTCGCGGGTGGCAACCGACCGTCTGCTCTGTTCGATGCGGTTGATGGGCGGTCGGATGGTACTCTAATCGGGCTTCGAAACAGAAGTGACACATATGGAGCGCTTTAATAAATTGCAGCGTTTCAATAAACAGCTTTTTGTTTAACTGCAGCTAAAACTCTGTTACGATGCAGTCCAGGCGGGTGCCGGAATGGGACTTGGGCACGCGCGAACCTACTTGAAAGGCTACCTTATGGCTATCGAGAAGACCTTCATCATGATTAAGCCCGACGCCGTGCGCGACCGTAAGATCGGCGAGATCGTTGCTCGCATTGAGCGCAGCGGCCTTGTCATCGAGCGCATGGAGATGACCACGCTCGAGCGCGCTACCGTCGAGGAGCACTACGCCCATCTGGCCGACAAGCCCTTCTTTGGCGGTCTCTGCGACTTTATGACGAGCGGTCCGGTCGTCAAGATGGTCGTTTCCGGTCTCTCCGCTGTCTCCAAGATGCGCACCCTCATGGGCGCCACCAACCCGCTTGACGCTGCCCCCGGCACCATTCGCGGCGACTTCGCTGTCGATGTTAACGCCAACGTGATCCACGGCTCCGACTGCCTGGAGAACGCCGAGATCGAGATCAAGCGCTTCTTTGGCTAAACCAGCTTTGACTCCTTAAAGCTGTTAGCGTGTGGCTTGGGCGCCGCGGAATTCCATCCGCGGCGCTCTTTTTATTTCAGTAGACTTTTGTTAAATGCCCACAAATCTACTAAAGAGCCCCCGTCCGGACGTTTCTTTCGGGCGGGGGCTGGCGTTAGCGTATGGCTTTGTAAGTCTTTAGGCTTCGTCGACGACCTTGAGGCCACGCGTGTGGTCGATCTCGTTGAGGAGATTGACGCGACGCTCGTGGCGACCACCCTCGAACTCGGCGTCGAGCCACTCGTCGACAATCATCTTGGCGAGTTCAGATCCCACGACGCGGGCGCCAAAGGCAAGCACGTTGGTGTTGTTGTGCATGCGGGAGAGCTTGGCGCTGAAGGGCTCGGAGCACACGACGGCGCGTACGCCCTCGACCTTGTTGGCGGCCAGGCTGATACCGACGCCGGTACCGCAGATCAGGATACCCAGATCGACGTCACCGTTGGCAACGGCCTTACCCACCTTGTAGCCAGCGATGGGGTAATCAAAGCTCTCGGAGGTGTCGGTTCCAAAGTTCACGACCTCGCAGCCGCGCTCCTTCAGGTGCTCGGAAATGATGTTCTTGAGCTCGACGGCGGCATGGTCGTTGCCGATACCAATCTTCATGAGTGGTTCCTCTCTGGTCCGTGCGGCGGAATTGCTAAAGGTTTTACCGCGTTCGACTGCATGATAGCGCGACTTTTGTGTAAACGCTCGGGCGTTTTTTCGTCAAACGCTTTAGCATGCAACAAGACCGGCTTTTCATGAATGAATGCCGTCAGATTGCGCTTAAGCGCCGTCCGTCGGAACCATGGTTGCGGTTTCTGATGCATTGTTATCAAATAAAAGAGTTAACTATTATCGAGAGCCCAGTTCGTTATGTAAGCAGGAGATACCTATGTCTACCGATTCCATCCGCGATGCCGCTTTTTGCGATGTCTTGAACCGCGAGCTTGTCTGTGCGCTCGGCTGCACCGAGCCCATTGCCGTTGCCTATGCAGCGGCGCTGGCGAGCCAGACGCTCGGTTGCGAACCCGATCATATGGATGTTGCCTGCTCGGGCAACATCATCAAGAACGTTAAGAGCGTGACCGTGCCCAACTCGGGCGGCATGCACGGTATTGAAGCGGCGGCCGTGCTGGGTGCCGTGGGCGGTGACGCCAAGAGCGCGCTCGAGGTGCTCGAGAGCGTTAACGACGAAGACCGTGCTCGCGTGGCCGAGCTCCTCGCCGATGCCGGTTACTGCGATGTGTCGCTTGTCGAGGGTGTGCCCAACCTCTACATCAAGGTGACTGCGACGGCCGGGGGCCATACCGCGGTCGTCGAGATTACCGATCACCACACCAATGTCACGTGCCATACGCTCGACGGTATTCCGGTGTGCGGCAAGTCGGCGGGGGAGTGTGCCGCCTGCGCCGAGCGCGTCGTGGCCGAGCGTGCGGCAGATAACGCCGATACCCCTATGAGCATTGAGACCATCATCGACTTTATCGAGGACGGTGACATTGAGGACGCCCGCGCTGCCGTTGAGCGTCAGATTGAGCTGAACGGTGCGATCAGTGCCGAGGGCCTCGCGCACGCTTGGGGCGCCGAGGTGGGCCGTACGCTGCTGGGTGCTCGTGCCGATGACGTCGCCTGCCGTGCCCGTGCCCGTGCCCCCGCGATCCACCGTCAGGCTCGGGCAATCAGGGCATTACCTGCGCGCTGCCTGTTATGGAGTATGCCGAGTATTTGCGCTGCGACCATGATCGCCTGGTGCGCGCCGTGATGCTGTCTGATCTGATCGCCGTGCATATCAAGAGCTATATTGGTGCGCTCTCGGCGTTTTGCGGTGCTATTTGCGCCGCATGCGGTGCCGGTGCCGCGATTACCTGGCTATGTGGTGGCACGCGCGAGCAGATTGGCGCGACGGTTTCGAACACGCTCGGTAACGTGGGCGGCATCGTGTGCGATGGCGCCAAGGCAAGCTGCGCCGCCAAGATTTCCGCTGCCGTCGATGCTGCGATTCTGGGCCACGATATGGCCATGCAGGGCCGCGGCTTCCGTGCCGGTGAGGGCCTCATCCAGGATACCGTCGAGCAGACGATCGCCAGCATGGGCTACGTGGGCCGCGTAGGCATGAAGGACACCGACGTCGAGATCCTTAACATCATGATCGGCAAAACTGAAATTTGTTAGTTAATTAAGTTGCGGTGAGATAGTTCCTAGATTCTCCCCGAGAGGCTCCAATTAGGAACTATTTCACCGCAACCGCGTTTGATGTTCTATTGGCTACGACAGTTCGTTGGCTATTTGGTGTTCGTAGAAGGCTTCTACTACGGCGTTAAAGTCGCGGGCGAAGTCTTCCATGGTTCCGCGCCAGGTGGCTCGGCTGGGCTTGCCCTGGCCCACATAGGCGGTTTGAATGCCGCAGGCGGGGCTGGGGAAGTCGCGCTTGGGGTCGTTGCCCACCATGAGGACCTCGTGCGGCTCGAGCCCCATCACCTGAAGCTGCTCTAGATAGTAGGTGGCATCGGGCTTGCAGCGGGTGGTGTTTCCCATGTGCGTGACGAGCTCAAAGGGGGCGTCGGCCAGGTCGCCCCAACCCATGCGGCACTCGATGGCCCCCTGCGGAAAGCTGGGGTTGGTAAAGAGCGCGCAACGCAGTCCTGCATCCTGTACGGCCTGAAGCGCGGCGTGTGCGCCGGGCATGGCGTGGGCGTTGATGACATCGTCGTTCTTGTACGGAAGAACTTCTCGGTCGTAGTAGGTAAACGCTTCGTAGATGAGTGGGTCCGAGAGGCAAATGCCGCACCGGCGCTCAACCTCTTCTTGGTAGAACTCAAGATTGGTGCGATTATCCGTGCCGCTGCGGCGGTTGGCGTTGAGGTCGACCAAGATGGTGCCGAGGCGTGCCATCGTGCCACCGCGGCTGCGTCGCCCGATGTCCGCGAGCATCGACGAGACATCCTTAAAATAGCGAAGGATGAATGCGTTGAGGTTGATGCTAAGAAGCGTCTCGTCCATATCGAAAACGACTGCTTTGAGCACGCGGGCACCTTTCTCGATAAATCGTTCTAGAATCGTTGGCTCCGGATACTTTACCTCAAAGGCGTATGGGCAAACTGCTTATCGTCAAGTTGTGGAGACAGCTGTCCATAAGATTACGAAAAAGTCTCCACACGAGTAAAAAAACGCAGTTCACGCTTGAAATCGAACCCATTTCCCCGTAACCTATACGAACGTGATTGCATAAGCGTCACATTAGTATCTGTCGGCTCCCGAGTGTTCCTAAACGTTGTGTGCTTGTCGCACCCTTCTGTAGGTCCTAGCAATCGGGGCCCCGTAGTTCGAAAGGGGTCCACCTTTGAGTGAGATTCAGAACTCGTCCATTTTCTCTCTTGACGATGTCAACGAGGAGGAGATGAACAACCTCATCGACGGTACGATTACCGACTTTGATGAGGGCGATCTCGTTAACGGCACTGTCGTTAAGATCGAGCATGACGAGGTGCTCGTTGACATCGGATTCAAGTCCGAGGGCGTTATCCCGGTCCGCGAGCTGTCCATCCGTAAGGACGCTAACCCTGCAGACATCGTTGCACTTGGTGATCCCATCGAGGCCCTGGTTCTCCAGAAGGAGGACAAGGACGGTCGTCTGGTCCTGTCCAAGAAGCGTGCCGAGTACGAGCGTGCTTGGAACCGCATCGAGGAGAAGTTCAACTCCGGCGAGAACGTCGAGGGCGAGGTTATCGAGGTTGTCAAGGGCGGCCTGATCCTCGACATCGGCCTGCGTGGCTTCCTGCCCGCTTCCCTCGTCGACCTCCGTCGTGTCAAGGACCTCACCTCCTACATGGGCACCCGCATCGAGGCCCGCGTCATCGAGATGGACCGCAACCGCAACAACGTCGTCCTCTCCCGTCGCGTCGTGCTCGAGGAGTCCCGTAAGGCCGAGCGCTCCGAGATCCTGTCCAAGCTCAAGTCTGGCATGCGTCTCCAGGGCACCGTTTCCTCCATCGTCGACTTCGGCGCCTTTGTCGACCTCGGCGGTATCGACGGCCTCATCCACATCTCCGAGCTCTCCTGGAACCACGTCAACCATCCTTCCGAGGTTGTCAAGGTCGGCCAGGAGGTCGAGGTCGAGGTTCTCGACGTTGACCTCAACCGCGAGCGCATCTCCCTGGGTCTCAAGCAGACCACCGAGGATCCGTGGCGCGCACTGGTCAAGAAGTACCCCGTCGGCGCTATCGTCGAGGGCACTGTGACCAAGCTTGTCCCGTTCGGCGCTTTCGTCGACCTGGGCGAGGGCATCGAGGGCCTGGTGCACATCTCCGAGATGGCCAACAAGCACGTCGATCAGCCTTCTCAGGTCACCCACGTGGGCGACAAGGTTCAGGTCAAGGTCATGGAGATCGACCTCGACCGTCGTCGTATCTCCCTGTCCATGAAGTCCGCTGCTGAGACTCTGGGCGTCGAGATCGAGGTTACCCCGCTGCCTTCCGAGAAGAAGGACGAGGAGACCGACGCCGAGTAAATCGGTTTGACGATCACTTGTTTTAAGGGATCCGTCCGCAATGGACGGGTCCCTTTTTGCATTTGTTGCTGAGGTACGCGATGCTGCCCGGGCTGTCCACGGGCTATTGGGTTGTCGGTGCATGAAAAAATGCCGACATCCCGCCTCGGGGAGGAGGCGGGAACGCACCGAGTAGACGGAGGGGTGCGGAGCGCGGTCGCGTCTCGACTGACGACGTTGCCCATCGACGACCCTATTGTACTGCATAGCGTGGTTCTTGGTTTATCGTGTCGAACGCTTGTGTTGTGCCATTGCCTGCGTCAACGGTGTGCTACACTCTTGCACTGCTGAGTGGGCCAGACGGTTGCGCGATGTGCTGCTTGCAGCACGCGTGAGGAAAGTCCGGGCTCCAGAGGGCGGGATGCCGGCTAACGGCCGGGCGGAGTGATCCGACGGAAAGCGCCGCAGAAAAGAAGACTCCCACCTGCGCCGCAAGGCGTAAAGGGAAAAGCTGAAACGGTGGTGTAAGAGACCACCAGCGTCGTGGTAACACGGCGGCTTGGCAAGCCCCATCCGGAGCAAGCGCGAATAGGAACGCCATGGGCCGGCCCGGTCCGCGTTCGGGTAGCGTGCGTGGAGCTGCACGGTAACGTGCAGACAAGATAAATGACCGTTCACGACAGAACCCGGCTTATAGGCCCACTTGGCACTTTGTTGACGCTGCGAACCCGTCAGCGCGGCAATCTGCCTTTCAAGCCTTCGGGCATGACCATAAGGTCAATGCCCTCGTCTTTCAAGGCACCTTGCTCGCGCTGACGGGTTCTCGCTGTTGGTGACGGCATCATTGGCGTTTCCGCTCTTGTTGGCGAGGGCAACGGTGCTGTCTTTGCCGTATTATTGAGGCTGTTTGTTGCTTTGCTTGTGTTTGAGGGGCTTTGTTGGACAGCTATTTTACTCTGCAATCGAATATTGAGGCTTCGGGCGAGTTTGTGGACCGCAAGAGTCGGTTTATTGCTCAGCTGGTCCATATTGAGTCCGAGGATGAGGCGAATGCCTTTATCGAGATGGTTCGCAAGCGTCATTATGACGCTCGACACAATGTTCCCGCGTGGATTTTGGTCGATGGACGCGAGCGCCAGAGCGATGATGGCGAGCCGAGCCGCACGAGTGGTATGCCGACGCTCGAGGTGCTGCGCGGCGCGGGGCTCAAAAATGTTTGCTGCGTAGTGACGCGCTATTTTGGCGGCACGCTGTTAGGGCCTGGTGGCTTGGTGCGCGCCTATACTGCGGCGACGCAGGCGGCGGTGGCCGAGGCTCAGGAGTCCGGGCAGATCGTCGAGATGACAAGCGTCGTGCCGGTTGACGTGTATGTGGCCTATCCACAGTATGAGCAGGTGCTTCGCTTGGCGCAGGATTTGGGTGCCAAGGTTTCGGATACCGATTACGCGGATGCCGTGACGCTTCACTTGGTGTTTAAGGCGGGGGAGCAGGAGTCATTTTGCGCCAAGATGCGCGAGCTTATGGCGGGGCGCGAGGAGATCGAGGTCGGCGCTCCCGAATTTGCCGAGTTCTGACGGCGACGGCCGGCGTGCTTTTGGCCGTCGTTTTATGTTGCTGCCGTCTACTCGGCGAGCTGCTTTAGCACATCGCAGGCGATCTCGACGGCATCGTCGATGCAACCGGGGCAGCTGCGGAGCGGACCCTTATCCGACCCGATGCCCTTGAGCGTGCCACAGACGGTCGTCGTGTTCTTCTCGCCAAAACGCTTGGCGATTTCGCGCGACAGCTTGTAGGTCTGGCCCTTGGTCTTGGGGTTTTCCATGCCGTCGCTCATCACGAAGCCCATGATGGCCACGGCGCCCGAGATGGCGCCGCAGGTTTCGGTCATGCCGCCCATGCCGGCGCCAAAGCCCTCGGTGAGGGTAAAGGCGACCTGAGGGTCGAGTCCGACGGCAGGTGCGAGCGTGCAGGCGACGGCCTGGGCG
This sequence comes from uncultured Collinsella sp., assembly GCA_902476475.1. GTDB lineage: Bacteria > Actinomycetota > Coriobacteriia > Coriobacteriales > Coriobacteriaceae > Collinsella. The sequence continues at coordinate 11,949 of CABSDO010000002.1, forward strand.
CAGTTAAAGCCGCGGGCGTGGTATTCGGCAGCCTGAGCCTGGCAGGCGTTGATGTCGAGCTGGGCCGTATCGATTTGCTTCATCGTTGTCTCCTTGGTCACGGTGTACCCGCCTATGGTACCCGTGACGGTGCATGTAATCATTGAGAGCTTTGTGTATGCCCCATTTTTAACTATCGAGCAAATGTCCAAGGCTTGAGATAAATGCCCCGGATCAATTTGTCCCATAACCTACCTTGGGGATGGGTTGAGAGGGGTGCAGGGTAGCGGTATCGTGAACCGAATAAAACAAAACCCAAGTAAGGGAGCAGGATATGAGCGAGCAGACCATCGGTACGACGTGTGTTCAGGGCGGTTATCGCCCGGGTGATGCGGAGCCGCGCCAGGTGCCCATCTACCAGTCCACCACGTGGAAGTACGACACGTCGGAGCACATGGGCAAGCTGTTTGACCTAGAGGAGTCGGGCTATTTCTACAGCCGTCTGCAGAACCCCACGTGCGATTTGGTTGCCGCCAAGATCTGCGAGATGGAGGGCGGTACCGCTGCGATGCTCACGAGCTCGGGCATGGCTGCGAACTTCCTCGCGATTTTTAACGTGGCCGGTGCCGGCGATCACGTGGTCGCAAGCTCTGCCATCTACGGCGGTACCTACAACCTGCTTGCCCATACCATGGGTCGTATGGGCTTGACCTGCACGTTCGTTGCCCCCGACTGCACCGACGAAGAGCTCGAGGCAGCCTTCCAACCCAACACCAAGCTCGTCTTTGGCGAGACGATCGCCAATCCCGCCCTTGCCGTGCTCGATATTGAGCGCTTTGCCAAGGCCGCGCACGACCACGGCGTACCGCTGATGGTCGACAACACCTTCCCGACGCCCGTGATGTGCCGTCCTTTTGAGTGGGGCGCCGACATCGTTACGCACTCCACCACCAAGTACATGGATGGACATGCGGCCTACCTGGGCGGCGTGATCGTCGACCACGGCCAGTTTGACTGGATGGCCCATGCGGACAAGTTCCCGGGTCTCACCACGCCTGACGAGAGCTATCACGGCGTGACGTATGCCGAGAAGTTCGGTCGCGAGGGCGCCTTCATTACCAAGGCCACCGCGCAGCTCATGCGCGATCTTGGTCCCATGCAGAACCCGCAGGCGGCATTCTTCCTGAACAGCTCGCTCGAGAGCCTGCACGTGCGCATGCCGCGTCATTGTGAGAACGGCCTGGCCGTTGCCAAGTTCCTGCAGAGCCATCCCAAGGTGCGCTTCGTGAGCTATCCGGGTCTGGAGGGCGATAAGTACTATGACATGGCTCAGAAGTACATGCCCAACGGTACCTGCGGCGTTGTGAGCTTTGGCTTTAACGGTGGTCGCGCGGCGGCCGAGACCTTTATGAAGAGCCTCAAGCTTGCCCAGATCGCCACGCACGTTGCCGACGCCCGCACGTGCTGCCTGCATCCCGCTAATGCCACGCACCGCCAGATGAACGATGAAGAGCTCATCGCCTGTGGCATCTCCGCCGACATGGTGCGCCTGTCGTGCGGCCTCGAGGACACGGCCGACCTGATTGCCGACCTTGAGCAGGCGCTCGAGCAGTGCTAGGCTAGCGTGCGTGCGAGGCGTGGGACGGCTTTTCGGCTGACGACGTCCTCATAGTTCCGATTCCGTAGGCGGGACCCCGATCGTGTCCGTTTGTAGGCGATTGGGGTCCCGTTTTTGCGTTGCACGATAGAAAGGATATACATGGAGAAAACTGCCGAGCAGCTGCGCCGCGAACACATTGCCCTAGAGGGCGACACCCACGGTAAGAATAAATGGGCGATTCTGTTCACCGTGCTCGTCATGACCTTTATGGCGTGTCTGGATGCGAGCATCGTGACGGTGGCGCTCCCAGTGATGCAAAAGGAGCTGGGGGTGGGTCTCGACCGCATTCAGCTCGTGAGCTCGGTGTATCTGCTCGCGACGTGTGTCGCCATGCTGCCGTTTGGCCGCTTGGGCGATGTGCGCGGCAAGGTGAATGTGTTCCAGCTTGGTGTAATCGTCTTTACGGGCGGCTCGTTGCTTTGCGGGCTTTCGGCTTCGCTCGAGGTGCTTATCTTGGCGCGTTTCGTGCAGGGAATTGGCTGTGCCGCCGCGATGGCCAACAATATGGGCATCATCACCGAGTCGTTTCCGGCGCGTGAGCGCGGCCGTGCCATGGGCATTCTGGCGACCTTTGTGGCTCTTGGCATGATGTGCGGCCCCGTGCTCGGCGGCGTGCTGGTGGCGAGCTTTCCCTGGGAGAGCATCTTCCTTATCAATCTGCCCATTGGCGTAATCTCGTTTATCGTGGGACTCTATACGCTGCCGCATGTGAAGCCGGAGGCTGGCGAACGCCCTATGCCGTTGACAGAGGCGGCGCGTCGCTGCTTTGCGAGCTCGGCTTTCACGATTAACCTGGCTTGCATGCTTATCGTGTTCGTGGGTATCGGTGCCTCCGAGTTTGTGCTGCCGTTCTACTTTCAGGATGCCCACGGCTTTAGCTCCGATATCTCCGGCCTGTTGTTTTTGGCGATGCCGGTCGTGAATGCCTTTGTGGGCCCGCTTTCGGGCTCGGTGTCCGACCGTGTTGGTTGTGAAGCGCCCACGGCCGTTGGCCTGGGCGTGTACGCGTGCGGTCTCTTTGCGGTGAGCACGCTTGACGAGCACTCTTCCATCTTGATGATTGTGTGCTGCGTCGCGTTTATGTCGTGCGGCACGTCGATCTTCCAGAGTCCCAATAATTCGCTGTATATGGGTTCGGCTCCGCGTGAGGCGCTTGGCTTTGCGGGCAGCTTGAGCAGCTTGGCGCGCTATGCGGGCATAGCGCTGGGTATTACGGCGGCGTCGCGCATCCTGTATGGACAGACGAGCGCGGCGATGGGCAAGACGGTCACGAGCTATGTGGCGGGTCGTCCGGACGTGTTCCTCTTTGGCTTCCGTTTGGTATTCTACGTGCTGATGGCCGTTGCTACCGTGGGCTTTGCGCTCACATTGGTACGTTTGGTGAGGACGCGCACCCGGCATTAGCGTGTTGGGAGGCTGTCTGCCACGAATCGGGCCTATCTACTGGTCTTGCAGCTTTATGGTGCGATACGGCTTGTGGGGCGGGCGGGGGTCGGTCCGTGGTAGACTATCGAACAACGTTTATTAATCGCGCGGTATCGTTGCCGCGAGAAGGGGTTGCGCCATGCAGGAGCTTGAGGATCGTATTCGCCATGACGGCATCGTAAAGGCCGGTAACGTCCTTAAGGTTGATGCCTTCCTCAACCACCAGTGCGACGTTGAGCTGTTCGACCACATGGGTGCCGAGTGGGCCCGTCTGTTCGAGGGTGTCGAGATCAACAAGATCCTGACCATCGAGGCTTCGGGTATTGGTATGGCCTGCATCGCGGCTCAGCATTTTGGCGGCGTCCCGGTGGTCTTTGCCAAGAAGGCACAGTCCATCAACCTCGACGGCGAGCAGTATGCCACGACCATTTACTCCTTTACCAAGCAGAAGGAGTACCCGGTTATCGTGGGTAAGCGCTTCCTGTCCGAGGGCGACAAGGTCCTGATTATCGACGACTTTTTGGCCAACGGTTGCGCGCTCGAGGGTCTTATCAAGATCTGCGAGGCTGCGGGCGCCGAGGTTGCCGGTATCGGCATTGCCGTGGAGAAGGGCTTCCAGGGCGGCGGCGATAAGCTCCGCGAGCGCGGTTTCCGCGTTGAGAGCCTGGCTCGTATCGCCGAAATGGACTGCGAGAACGGCGAGATCACGTTCGCCTAGGCGCGCAACACAAGCGATTGGTATGCGATGTGACAAAGGGACTGTCCCTTTGTCACATTTTTTTGTATGAGGTGAGGTGTTGTTATGGATGAGAGCAAGATGGGATGGCGCGAGTATGCGCGCTATGCCGAGATGTCGGTCGAGGAGCTGGCACGCGATTGCGAGGTGCAGGTGTTTCGCGCGACGGGTCCGGGCGGACAGGGCGTGAACACGACGGACTCGGCGGTGCGCATGAAGCATGGGCCCACGGGGATTGTCGTGACGGCGCGTGAGAGCCGCAGTCAGTTTCAGAATCGCAGCTGCTGTCTGCGTAAGCTGAGGGCAGAGCTTGAGCGTCGCGGGCGTCCACCGCGCCGTCGTGTCAAGACCAAAGTGCCACAACGATCGCGCCAGCGCAGGCTCAACGACAAGCACTTCAACGCGATTAAAAAGGCCAACCGTCGGAAGCCGGGCGGGGAGGAATGATCTTCTCAATACGTTGCGGTGAAATAGGGACTGTTTATGCAGCTAAAGCCGCAAAACAGTCCCTATTTCACCGCAACTTAGGTGGGGTTAGCGGGTTGGGTGCCAGACCTCGAGAACGGCGGGAAGGATGTCCACCTCGATGCGCGAGGCGACGATGGGCTCGCCGTCGGCCTGGATGGGGTAGTCGGGCCCCTCAAAGGTAAGCTCGGCATGGCGACAGCGGCGCATGCGAACCGGTGGCAGCTTGGTATGGTGGCCATCCTTTGCCGAAAGGAACATAGGCAGGGCGACCGCACGGGGGACGGGGCCGCAGGCGTAGCAAACGTCGAGGATGCCGTCGCACGGGTCGGCGTCGGGACAAATGCGATAGCCCGAACCATAGGTGGGCCCCAGCTGGATAGCCATAATAATCGCGCGCACGCGCTCGGCTGGCGCGCCATCAAAGCTGATGGTCATGGGGTAGTTGCGGTAGCGCAGACCAAACTGCTCAAGTCCCGAGAGGGTGTAGAGCGGCGCGCCGGCGAGGCCCGTCTTTTTGCGCAGCTCGGTGGTGCCCAGGCCGATGGCGGCATCGATGCCGACCGAAAGCGTCTGGTCGTAGTACTCAACGGTAGCCTCGCTGCTGCCGTTCTCAGGGCTCCACGAGCGAATGCGCCCGATGTCCTGACGCTGCAGCTCACAGGTGAGTAGCGCGCCAAAATCCTTGCCGGAGAAATCGTCGATACCGAGCGTTTGGGCAAAATCGTTGCCGGAGCCTACGGGCAGGACGGCAAGGGCGGGACGGACCGCCTCATCCTGCGTCATGAGTCCATTGACGACCTCGTGGATCACGCCGTCGCCGCCGAGTGCGATAACCGTGCGGTGGCCCTGGGCCCGTGCGGCAAGTTCCTTGGCATGTCCCATGCGCTCGGTCAGCACCAGATCAAACTGGGATGAGCGCGCGGTCATGTCCAAAAAGCGCTGCAGGCGCTCGGCAACTTCGCGCGCCGCACCCGACTGGGCGGCGGGGTTGGCGATGATGAGCGTGCGACCAAAATCAGTTGCGTGCATGGGGCGACTCCCGGCGTGTGACATGACAGTGCGGTCGCGTTCAGGTCGAATTGCCCCCGATTGTGGCTGCACGGCGAATATTTACGTCTACTCTATCAGGTCGTTGTGGCGCTCGATAGCATCCGCCACCGTACCGCCCTCGTCCACAATAAGCGAACGGCGCTTGGGTGAGATGATACGCTGGGCGGGGTACACGCCGCGGTGTCCGCCGGTTAGGTAGCTGATGAAGGCTACGATGACAAAGAACCCGGCAGCCGTGCCGTGGAACAGGTCGATGGCCATCATACAGGTGGTGATGGGTACGTTAAGGCCGGCGCAGAACACGCCGAGCATGCCCAGCGCCGCCAGAAAGCTGGGGTCGATTCCGACGAGGCAACCGATCCAACCGCCGAGCGCCGCACCGATGCCAAACAGGGGTGTGACCTCGCCTCCTTGGAAGCCGGCGCCCAGGGTGAGCGCCGTCACCACGAGCTTGATGACTGCGTCGGCAAGGGGCGTGTTACCGGCGAACCCGGCGCCCGAGAGCCAGGTGGCAAGGCCGGCATACTTCCAGGCGTCGAGCATCGCGTAGGCCGCGAGCACCGCGAGCGCGCCCACGAGTGCGCGAGCAAGGTAGTTGGTGATAAAGCGGCCGTACAGGCTCTTGACGGTACGAACCGACCAGGCAAAGAGACGTGCGGTGAGACCAAAGATGATGGCGCTGATGACTACGATGACAACCGTCCGTGGTGTCATGTTGGGAACGCCGGCGATAACATTCGCCTCGTACTCGGTACCTAGGGCAAGTGATGTAAAGTAGCCGGTAAACGAGGCGACGAGGCAGTAGATGCCTGCGGTGTAGTCGATCTTGCCGATAAAGCACATCTCCATGCCAAAGAACGCGCCGGCAAGGGGCGAACCGAATACGGCGCCAAAGGCCGACGAGATGCCGGCGAGCATGAGGTCGTGGTGGTCATGCTTTTTGAGGTGGGCGAGGCTCGAGATGTTGCTGGCGATGGTGCCGCCAATCTGCACCGCAGCCCCCTCGCGACCGGCCGATCCGCCGGTGAGGTGCGTGAGCGTGGAGCACACAAACGTGAGGACGGCCATGCGCATATGGATGAGGCGTGTGCCCAGGGCGGAGTCAATGACCAGGTTGTTGCCGCGCTTGGCGGCAAGGCCGTGGTTTTTGTAGACCCACGCGGTGGCCATGCCCACAACGGGAAGCAGCGCGTAAATCCACGCATGGTGCTCGCGATAGTCGGTCGCGATATTCAGCGAGGCCAAAAACGCCCAAGCGGCAACGCCCATGGCGAGCGAGACGATGACGACGAGTGCGAGCAACTTAGCGCTCGCGAGTAGGTTGCGGGCGTTGCGGCGCGTGTCGGCAGCCAAGAGATGCTCGGAGCGGGTAAGTTGATGCCTGCCTGCCGTGATGACGTCGTTCAGGGAGAAAAAGCCGCCGTCGTCGAGCGGCTGGGAATGATCCTGCGCCTCGTTTGCGCTTTCAGGTTTGTCGTTATGAGCCATACGTTCCTCTTTTAGGTTGCAACGCAAGCATTATAAAACGCGGTAAACGCGACGAGCCGGTGGGTTGGTTTCCATTCTGTTTCGCGGCCTGCAACCGACAGGTGTATTTGCGGGTACAGGCCGAGTCGCGGTCGTGCGTCGGGGGATTATACTGAGGCAAGCATAAAGAATTGGCGCCCCTGTTGTGCGCCGTGGCATTAAGAGGTGCATATGGCAGAGAAACTCATTCCGCTGGAGGACGCACAGTCGATTGTTCTGTCGAACGTTGCTCCGACCGACCTGGTCGAGATTCCCGTGTGGCAGGCGGCTGGTTTTCCCTTGGCCGAGGATGCTGTGGCCGATATCGACATATCGCCGTTTGCCAACAGCGCTATGGACGGATATGCCGTGCGCTCGGCGGACTTGGCGCAGGCGTCTGGTGAGACGCCGGTGACGCTCGACGTTATCGGACACGAGGCTGCGGGCCATGTGTTTGAGGGTGCTCTTGGCCCGGGCGAGACGGTCCGCATTATGACAGGCGCGCCGGTGCCCGAGGGTGCCGACGCCGTAGTGAAATACGAGATCGTCGAGGTGCTTGACGGCGACGGCAACGAGGGCTCGCACGTTCGCTTCTCGGTGCCGGCCAAGGTGGGGGAGAACGTTCGCTCTGCCGCCGAGGAGGCCCATGCCGGCGATGTTGTGATACACGCCGGCGAGGTCGTGGCTCCGGCGGGCGCGGGCCTGCTGGCAAGCGCCGGTTACGCGAGCGTGAAGGTGCACGCTGCCCCACGTGTGGGCATCATCTCGCTGGGCACGGAATTGGTCGCACCGAGTAAAGTACCGGCGCGCGGTCAGATTCGCGATTCCAACTCCTCGGCGTTGATGGCCGAAGCACTCGATGCAGGAGCCGAGCCCGTGTTCTACGGCATTGCGTCTGATGATGAGCAGGCGATTGCCGAGCTCGTGCATCGCGCGGTGCAAGAGTGCGATTTTGTCATTACGAGCGGAGGCGCCTCGGCGGGCGATTACGACTATGTGACGGCACTCGTCCGGCGCGAGGGCGAGGTGCTGTTCGATCGCATCTCAATGCGTCCCGGCAAGGCCATCACGTTTGGCCTGCTCGGCGGCAAACCATACCTGGGACTTTCGGGCAATCCGGCCGCAGCGTACGTGGGCTTTGAGATGCTCGCCCGCCCGGCGATTCGTAAGATGCGCGGCTTTGCCGAGGGCGCGCGTCCCGTGCAGCAGGCGACGCTCACGCACGGCGTGAAAAAGCACCAGGACCGACGCTTCTTCGATCGCGCCACGGTTTTGCGCGACCCCGAGACCGGTGAGCTGTTGGTGACCGAGGCCAAGACGCAGAATTCGGCGCTGCTCGGCACGATGCAGCGGTCCAACTGTCTGCTGCGTATTGACGAAGGGCCGTGTGAGCTCAAGCCGGGCGACGTCGTGGATGTCGTGCGTGTCGACCTGCCCGAGGGCACGGTGTTGTAGGAGGAAGACTATGGAGTTGAAGATTTCGATCGTGACGTGCTCGGATACGCGCGATCTTGCCCAGGACGAGGCTGGAGCCGCACTCGAGGAACTTATCGAGGCGCAGGGCTGGACGGTCGCCTCACATGTGGTTGTGCGCGACGACGTCAGCGAGATCGGTGATGCCATTGTGGAAGCCGCCGATGAGTGCCACGCCAATGTCGTGCTCACCTGCGGCGGTACGGGGCTTTCGATGCGCGATGTGACGCCCGAGGCGACGCGTGCCGTCTGCGACCGCGATGTGCCGGGTATTGCAGAGGCAATCCGCGCATACTCCATGACCAAGACGCGCCGCGCCATGCTCTCGCGCGCTATTTGCATGCAACGAGGTCATACACTTGTCGTAAACTTTCCCGGTTCTACGAAGGCCGCCCGCGAAAGCTGGGAGGCCATAGCGGACCAGCTGGAGCATGCGGCTCAGATGACAGCGGGCGGCGGACATACCAAATAAGCGCACTACCTGCGGCGGAGCGACCTGAACGGTTGCTCCGCCTTTGTTTTCCGCCGAAGCGACGCCGAGGTGCACGGCAACTCGAAACTATATTCTCTAGCGAGAATAACTTCTCACTATCATTATTCGCGCAAAAGTATAATCTGATTGCAGGTTAAAGCCCGCGGTGGGGTACCCGGGCACAAGGTCCGAAAGGGTTGAATATGTTCGATATGGTTTCTCGCCGCGGATTCGTCTCGCTTTCTGCTGTCGCCGCTGCCGGCCTTGGTCTTGCCGGCTGCTCGGGCAGCAAGACGTCCGAGCCGGCCGGATCCGATGCCGGTTCTGCTAAGGCATCTTCCAAGAAAGCTGTCGAGCTGCAGGTCTTTGCCGCCAACTCGCTCGAGAAGGCCCTGCCCGAGGTTCAGGGGCTCTATACCGACCAGACCGGCACCACGTTTGCAGACACGCAGTTTAAGGCGTCTGGCGACCTTGTCGAGCAGATGCGCGCCGGTGCCGCTGCCGACGTGCTCATCACAGCCTCCAAGGGCACCATGGATGACGCTGAGGCCGCCGAGCTCGTCGACACCGACACGCGTGAGGACATGTTCGTCAACGACCTCGTGATCATTCGCGCCGAGGGCTCCGACACCAAGGTCGAGGCCATCGCCGACGTCGCGAATCTGGACGGCAAGATCGCCATTGGCGACGCCAAGACCGTTCCTGCCGGCAAGTATGCCAACCAGGCCCTGGCCTCCGTGGGCCTCTACACCGGCACCGAGGGTGACGACGGCGAGTATGCTCCCGAGATCGCCGACAAGGTGGCCCTGGCCGACAAAGTTGGTACCGCCGCCGCCTATGTGTCCACAGGCGACTGCGTGGCCGGTTTTGTCTACAGCTCCGATATCTTCCGCTACGACGGCATCGAGGAGGCCTTCGTGTGCCCCGAGGATTCGCACAAGCCCATCGTGTACCCGGGTGCCGTTGCCGAGAGCTCCGAGCACGCCGACGAGGCCAAGGCGTTTATCGACTTTTGCCTGACCAACAAGAAGGCCCAGAAGATTTGGGCTAAGTACGGCTTTGAGCTTTCCGAGTAGTGCGGCTTGGCGCGATAATTCCATCGTTTTGTGTTTCACTCCGTCCTTGTATTCGCTTGGAGCTTTTCGTGCTTAATATATTCCGCATCCTTGTCGCCTGTGCTTTAACCTTCACGCTTTGCTGGGTGCCGGGATTTGCGTTTGCTGGAGACGCTGAGGATGGAGCTCAGGTTGCTGCGACCGCCCATGGGCTTTCCTATGGGATCGAGGGTTTTGAGCGGTTGGCCAAGGGGACCGCTCGTGCCATGGAGGGCCAGCCTGAGGGCTACCGGTTTCCCGTTGACGAGGACGTGGACCTTGTAGTGGCGCCTGCTGCCGATCGCGTTGTGGTGTGGATATCGCCCAAGGCGGTCGAGAGGTATGGGTTGGATCCGCAGGACAACGAGTGCGTATCGGGTCTCAAGGCCCTCGTCTGTGAGCTCGACAGCGTAAACTGCATGGGAGGTGCGCAGCTAGGGGACGTGGATCTTCCTTGGTATGTCACGGCGGAAACAACGTTTGACGCCGGCGGGTATACCTATGGCTTTGACGAGCGCGGTGCGGATGGGGACCGCTATGTGGTGATTGCATCGGCCTCGGGTGATGCCAAGGGCGGCGCGCGTTGGCTTGATAGCGCTCAAATGGTAGAGGCATCGTCTGTCGTGTTGCGGGATGAGCAGGGGCCCTTGACCTCTCTGACTTCCTTTTTGGGCGACATCGACTATCGCCCGTTTTGGGTGTCTATCAAAACGAGCGGCCTCGCCCTAGTGATTGCCTTTGCACTGGGCCTGTTTGCCGCGTGGAAGACTATGGGTACCTCGAGTCGCATCAAGGGCCTGCTCGATTCGGTCTTTACGATTCCTATGGTGCTGCCGCCCACGGTCTGCGGCTTTTTGCTCCTCATGCTGTTTGGCCGCTCGACCGGGGTGGGCCGGTGGCTCATCGCGCACGGCATCTCGATCGTCTTTACCTGGCCCGCGGCGGGTATTTCGGCCGTCGTTGTGTCGTTTCCGCTGGTCTACCGCACGGCGCTCGGAGCCTTCGAGAGCCTCGACACGCAGATGCTCGATGCGGCGCGCACGCTTGGCTGGTCCGAGCGTCGCATCTTTACCAAGCTTATGATGCCGCTTGGCTGGCCCTCGATTGCCGCCGGCACGGTGCTCGCCTTCGCGCGTGCCATGGGCGAGTTTGGCTGCACCCTGTTCTTTGCGGGCAACTATGCCGGCATTACCCAGACCATCCCCATTGCCATCTACTTTGAGTGGATGGGCGGCAACACGTCGGTGGCCCTCTTTTGGGTCGTGGTCGTAATTGCGTTCAGTTTCCTGGTCATCCTATTCATCAACATGTACACGGCGCATTCGCAAAAGTATCGCGAGCGCGGCCTGTCCCGCGCGGAGCGCAAGCAGGCCAAGCAGCTGGGCGGCCAGACCGATTCGCTCGACCCAGTCGGCGGAGATGCGCTGCGTATCGATCGCGAGGCGTTGGCCGAGCTTATGCGCGATGACACGGTCGCAAAGGGAGGTCGATAAGCCATGTCGCTCGTTCTGGATATCAAAAAGCGCTATCCCGGCTTTACTCTCGACATTCAGCTCGAGGCTGGCGAGGAGCGCGTGGCGCTGCTGGGTGCCTCGGGTTGTGGCAAGAGCTGTACGCTGCGCTGCATTGCCGGCGTGGAGACGCCCGACGAGGGCAAGATCGTCGTCAACGGTGTGACCTTTTTTGACTCGTCGGCGGGCATCAACCTGTCGCCCCAGGAGCGCAAATGCGCCCTGCTGTTCCAAAACTATCAGCTCTTTCCCAACATGACGGTGGCCGATAACGTATGCGCCGGTGTAAAGGATGCGGGCGACGCCGTGGCGCGCAAAAGGCTGGCCGAGCGCTATCTGGGCATTTTCGGTCTAGCCGATTTTGCCGACCGCTACCCCGCGCGACTCTCGGGCGGGCAGCAGCAACGCGTGGCGCTTGCCCGTATGTTGGCGGCGCATCCGGGCATTTTTATGTTCGACGAGCCCATGAGCGCGCTCGATTCCTATCTTAAGAGCGCGCTCGAGCAGAACATGCTCGACCTGTTCGACGTGTGCAACCGCACCGTGATCTATGTGAGCCACGACATCGATGAAGCGTGCCGCCTCTGCCAACGCATCTGCGTGATGCACGACGGGCATGTTGAGGAGATCGGCTCCGTCGAGGACGTGGTTCCGCAGACGCTGGCGGCGCTGCGCCTGACGGGCTGCAAGAACACAAGCCGGGCGCGCAAGATCGGCGGCGAAGAAGTTGAGGCCCTCGACTGGGGCATGACCTTTAACGTGGGTAGTGAGGTTCCCGATACTGTGGCGTACCTGGGCATTCGCGCAAGCTACTTCCATGTTGACAACCGTGCCGAGCGGGGTCGCAACAGCTACGACCTGCATGTGGCCCGAGTGAGCGATTCGCGTTTTGAGCGCTTGGTGCTGTTAGACGTGCCGCGCGTCGATGCGCCCACGCGCCTGCAGTGGAAGGTCAACAAAGTGGGCATGCCTGTCGACGAGCTGCCGCAAGCGGGCGAGACGCTGCGCATGCATTTTGATGCCAGCAGGATCCATTTGGTTTGTCGATAGCGCCGGGTAATGCCGTCGGGGGATATAAGCCTCGGCGGCTTTGTTTTTGCCGTTCGCCGAATGAGGAATGACAAGCTCTTATCAATCAAGATAATTATTTATTAAACCACGGCACACGATGCTGTCGTACGAATGTCAACGGTGTTCGCATAGTCGATGACCGTTGATATAGTTGACCTCAACTTGTAAAGGAGGGTGCGCACATGCCGCAGACGACATACATTCGCCGCGTTGCCGCGCGCGCCCTGTATATGGCTCGGAGTCGCATATGAGCAGGTATGTTCACGGCTCCGGGAGAGACGACGCACAACTAAATAATCGACCGCAAAGCAGGTTCCCTAAAATTCCGGGTTTGAGCACGGCCGGGCAATCGCCGTCCGTCGTGCATCGATACCGCTGTAATCCGTTTTTGGTTCGAGAGGGGAACCGTCATGGCTGAAGAATTTGATTTCCATCCGATGTGGGAGAGCCTAGGCATGAATCTTGCCGACCACGACATGCTGCTGGGTGCCGTGGGCCAGATGTACGGCGATATGTTCCTGACGCAGAATAATCGCCCTAAGTCCACGTCCTACCTGGATTTTGTCGCCACCAACATCCACAGCGGCCGCATTAAGGAGATGCTCGACAAGAAGGAGGCCGGCGAGGCCACCAAGATTGTTGGCAGCTTCTGCGTCTACGTGCCCGAGGAGATTGTGCTCGCCTGTGACGGCATCCCCGTGGGCCTGTGCTCGGGTGCCGACTGGGCAACGGACAAGGTCGAGGAGCACCTGCCGCGCAACACCTGTCCGCTCATCAAGAGCTTTGCCGGCTTTAAGCTGGGCGAGGTCTGCCCCTACATTGAGTCGAGTGACTTGGTGGTAGGCGAGAACACCTGCGACGGTAAGAAGAAGGCCTACGAGTTCTTTGCCACGCAAAAGAACATGTACGTCATGGATATTCCCAACGTGCACGACGAGTCGACGCTCGTGACCTGGAAGGCCGAGGTCAAGAAGCTCGCCGCCAAGATCGAGGAAGAGTGCGGCGTCACGATTACGCCTGAGCGTCTGAAGGCCGCCATCCACGCCGTCAATGAGAAGCGTCGCGCCCTGCAGCGCCTCGCTGCCACGCGCACTGCCGACCCAGCGCCCATCAGCGGTCTGGACAGCCTGCTGACCGTTCAGGCCGCCTTTATGGACGACACGCCGCGTCTGACCGGCGCCATTAATGATATGGCGGCTGAGTGCGAGCAACGTGTCGAGGCCGGCGAGGGCGTGGCACCCAAGGGGACCAAGCGCATCCTGTACACCGGTACGCCCATGGCTGTGCCCAACTGGAAGCTTTTCAACCTCATCGAGAAGGCCGGCGGCGTCGTGGTGGGCGAGGAGTCCTGCACGGGTTCGCGCTACTACAAGGATCTGGTCGACGAGTCCGGTGAGACGGTCGACGAGATGCTTGATGCCATCGCCGAGCGCTACTTTAAGATCAACTGCGCCGTCTTTACGCCCAACGACCAGCGTATGAAGGACATTGTCCAGATGGCCAAGGACCTGCATGCCGACGGCATCGTCGACGTGGCCCTGCAGTTCTGCACGCTCTACGAGATGGAGTCGTTTGCCGTGGAGAAGGCCGCCGAGGAGGCGGGCATTCCGTTTATGCATATCACCACCGACTACGCCGGCGAGGACGCAGGCCAGCTGCAAACCAGGATTGAGGCTTTCTTGGAAACCATTTAGGGCTATCCGTCCCGGCGGTTTCCCCAGGCACCCGATCTTGCCGTTCAAACCGTCGCTTGCTACCAAAGTATGCGGCGCTCATCTTTCACGGCAACCTCGGGCACCTGGGAAAGCCGTTTCCTTGGTTGGTTAAAAGGTTTGTTAAGGAGTTATATGTCGGAAAAAATTGAGCAGCCGTTGCCGTCCACGTTTGAGGAGTTCAACGAGCAGCGCAAGGCGGCGTTTATTCGCGTCAAGGATTATAAGCAGGCGGGTAATCGCCTGGTCGGTTTTCTGTGCAGCTACACGCCGCTCGAGATTATCGATGCCGCGGGGGCTGCGAGCGTGGCGCTGTGCGGTACGTCCGATGAGGTGATTCCCGAGGCCGAGAAGGTGCTGCCGGCAAATCTTTGTCCGCTCATCAAGTCGACGTACGGCTTTGCCTACTCGCAAAAGTGCCCGTTTACGTACTTTAGCGACATGATCATCGGTGAGACCACCTGCGACGGCAAGAAGAAGATGTACGAGCTGCTCAACGAGCTCAAGCGTACGCACATTCTGCACCTGCCGCAGGGTCGCGATCGCGCCTACGAGCGTGAAGGCTGGTACGAGGAGTGCCGCCTGCTCAAGGAGGAGCTCGAGAACTTCTACGGTATTACGATCACCGATGACGACCTTCGTGCTGCCGTCCGTCGCCGCAACCGCTTGCGTGCGGCCCAGCTCGAGATGTTTGCGCTGCAGGCCAACCAGCCGGCGGCCATGAGCGGCGTCGATCTGATGAGCACCATGTTTGCCGGTACGTTTAGTTTTGATATCGAGGCCTATACGCAGCAGCTGGAGCAAAAGGTTGCCAAGCTGCGCGAGGCCTACGACGCGGGCGAGCGCCCGGTTGCGGCGGATGCCAAGCGCATTCTGATCACCGGCTGCCCGGTGGGCGGTGTGATCAACAAGATCGGTCGCACCATCGAGTCCAACGGCGGCGTGATCGTTTGCATGGACGACTGCTCGGGCGAGCGTACGGCGGCCATGATGATCGACCCGGAGGCTCCCGACATCCTGCGCGCCATCGCCGACCGCTACCTGGATATCAACTGCTCGGTCATGACGCCCAACGACGGTCGTATGGACAACACCCTGGCCATGTGCGAGAAATACCACGTCGACGGTGTGGTGGAGAATGTGCTCCAGGCGTGCCACACCTTTAACGTGGAGAGTGCGCGCATGCAGGAGGCTGTCGAGGGTGCGGGTATTCCGTACATGAAGATCGAGACCGATTACAGCAACGGCGACATGGGCCAGATCGAGACCCGCATTGCCGCCTTCATCGAAACCCTCTAGCTTCCTCAGGCGCCGGATCTTGCTCCTCAAACCGTCGCTTGCGTACCCAAAGTACGCTGCGCTCCTCTTTCGGGGCAATCTCCGGCACCTGAGAAACCTAGAGCTAAGGCGCCTGAACGCGCCGCTACCTTTGATGTTTAGATTGGAAGAGAGCCATGATAGGGATCGGGATCGATATCGGGTCTACGGCGGCTAAGGCTGCTGTGGTCGACGGGGAGGGTTCGGTGGCGTGGACGTGCGTGCAGCCAACCGGGTTCTCCTCGGTCGATGCTTCCGAGCGGCTGCGCGGCGAGCTTGTCGCGGCTGGCTATGACGTGGCTGCCGAAGATGCTCGCGTGGTCGCGACTGGCTACGGCCGTGTTGCCGTGCCCTATGCGCACAAGGTCGTGACCGAGATCACCTGCCACGGCACCGGTGCCGTGCGTCTGTTTGGTGACCATGGCACCGTGATCGATGTGGGTGGTCAGGACACCAAGGTCATCCAGCTTAAAGGCGGCCGCGTGGCCAAATTTGCCATGAACGACAAGTGCGCCGCCGGCACGGGGCGCTTTTTGGAGATCATGGCCGACCGCCTGGGCATTACCCAGCAGCAGATGGCAGACCTCGCCCGCACCGGCGAGCCTACCAAGATTTCCAGCATGTGCACGGTGTTTGCCGAAAGCGAGGTCATCAGCCTGATCGGTCGCGGCGAGCCGCGCGAGAACATTGCGCGTGGCGTGATCGACAGCGTGGTCTCGCGCGTGGCGACCATGGCCGGGCAGGCCGCGGGCGCTCCATACTACCTGACCGGTGGCCTGTGCGAGAATGCCTTCGTGGTGGAGCGGTTGGGCGAGCTACTGGGGTCGCCGGTGACCACCTCGCCCCAGGCTCGCTTTGCCGGTGCCATCGGCGCGGCGATTCGCGCCGCCGCCTTGGCCTAGGGGTGTACCGCGACATGCGCATCCTCAATATCTCGGCACAAAAACCAGATAGCACCGGCAGCGGCACCTACCTTGCCGCGCTCGTGCGCGAACAGATCGAGACGGGGCATCGCGCCGCCGTGCTTTGCGGCGCGGCTCCGGGTGATACCCAAGGCGAGCTGGACCGACGTGCTGCCGTGTTTGCCGTACCGTTCGAGTCGCCCGAGCTGCCGTTTTGCATTTGCGGCATGTCGGACGTGATGCCGTATCCTTCGACACGCTATTGCGACTTGACGCCCACGATGGCCGCGTCCTTTGAGCGCGCCTTTGGTGCGGCGATCGACCGTGCCATCGCCGTCTTTAAGCCTGATGCGATAATCTGCCATCACCTGTATCTGCTGTGTGCCTTGGTGCGGGAGCGCGTGCGGGGCATTCCCGTGTGCGGCGTGTGCCATTCGACCGATATTCGGCAGATGTTGACCCATGGACTCGCCCATGATCGCATTGTCGCGGCGGTCCGCTGCCTCGATGCCGTCTTTTCGCTTCATGCCGAGCAGGCCGACATGATCAGGCGTGTTTATGGCGTTGATCCGTTGCGTGTTCATGTGATTGGAACAGGCTATGACCATCGGGTGTTTTGCCGCGATGGACAGATGACAAAGGTTCCCGGGTCGCTCGTCTTTGTGGGCAAGGTGTGCGTTAAGAAGGGCGTCGAATCGCTGGTACACGCGATGGGGCGCTTTGGCGAGGACTCCGATGCGGCGCGTGGGGTACGCCCGAGTCGGCTTGTACTGGTGGGAGGCCATGGCGATGCGGATGAGTATGAGCGCATCGCTCGGGCTTCCGGAGATTCCCCCGTGCCGGTGAAGTTTGCTGGCCGTCTGAGTCGCGACGAGCTGGTGCGCGCCTATCGCGAGGCCGAGGTGTTTGTGCTGCCGTCCTTTTACGAGGGGCTGCCGCTGGTGCCGATCGAGGCGATGGCCTGTGGATGCAAAGTCGTCATGACCGATCTGCCTGGCGTGCGTCCATGGCTCGAGACCGCCTTGCCAGGCGCGCCCGTAACGTGGGTAACGCCGCCGCGCATGACGGATGTCGATACACCCGATGCGCGCGATTGTCAGCGGTTTGAGCATGCACTGGCAGACGCCGTGGCCCAGTCGCTCGCGGAACCCATTTCGACCTTTGACCCATCTGCGGTTTCGTGGGATGCCTGCTGGGCGCGTATACTGGAGCAGTTGGCAACCTTGAAAGGAGGTATCGATGGATAAGGATCAGATTAGGCTCACGTCTATGACGGCCGCGAGCGGTTGAGCCGCTAAGCTGGCTCCCGGAGCCCTCGCCCAGGTCCTGGGCGACTTGCCCAATGTGCATAACGACAACCTGCTCGTGGGGTTCGATACCTCCGACGATGCGAGCGTCTTTCGCGTTGGCGATAACTTGGGTCTCGTGCAGTCCATCGACTTCTTCCCGCCGATGGTCGACGACCCGTTCCTGTTTGGCCAGATTGCCGCGGCCAACTCGCTGTCGGACATCTACGCCATGGGTGGACGACCGAGCCATGCCATGAACCTGCTCTGCATACCCAGTTGCCTGGGCGTCGAGGTTGCCGGTCAGATTCTGGCGGGCGGCGCCGACAAGTGCGTCGAGGCGGGTTGCTCCATCGCGGGCGGCCATACCATCAACGACGACGAGCCCAAGTACGGCCTGTCCGTGAGCGGCTTTGTCGCGCTCGACCGCATACTCGCCAACAGCGGCGCACGCGTGGGCGATGTTCTGCTGCTGACCAAGGCGATCGGCTCGGGCATCATCACCACGGCCATTAAGGGCGAGCTTATCGAGCAGGACGAGGTTAGCCTGATGTTTGACTCGATGCGCACCCTCAACGAGGCGCCGATTCGTCTGGCCGAGGGACTTGCGCTTCACGGCTGCACCGACATTACGGGCTTTGGTCTGATCGGGCACGCGTGCGAGATGGCCGAGGGCTCGGGCGTGCAGGTTGAGCTTGCGTCGGGGGCGGTGCCGCTCTTTGACCAGGTGCTCGACATGGCGCGTCTGGGCATTATCCCCGCGGGCTCCTACCGCAACCAGGACTTCTTTGGTCCGCGCGTGGCTGCCGACGAGGACTTGGAGCCGGGCATGCTGGATGCGCTGTACGATCCGCAGACCTCAGGTGGCCTGCTTATCGCGGCGCATGCTGCCGATGGGGATGAGCTTGCGCGCCGTCTGCATGCCGAAGGACGTATCGCCGCCGTCGTCGGGCGCGTGTGCGAGGCGGAGCCGGGCGGTCCTGCCGTTCGCGTTGTTCATTAAGGAAAACCGTTTATGCGACCGTTCGTTGTTCTGGGCGGTCCCTTTTGAAAGGAAAAACTATGTTTACCAAAATTGAAGTTAATGCCATGGGCGATGCCTGCCCGCTGCCCGTCGTCAAGACGCTCAAAGCTCTGAAGCAGCTTGATGGCGAGGGTGCTGTGGTGACCTCGGTCGACAACGAGACCGCCGTCAAGAACATCTCCAAGATGGCGCAGGAGAAAGGTTGCACGGCCTCGGTCGAGAAGGTTTCTGACGCCGAGTGGCACGTGACCGTGGCGACCTCTGGCGCCGTTGCCGTGGCCGATCCAGAGCAGGATGGCGCTGCCTTCTGTGATGCCAGCGCCGGCAAGGGCAAGCTCGTCATTTCCGTCTACACCGACTGCATGGGCCGCGGCGACGACGAGCTGGGCCACAAGCTCATGAAGGCCTTCATCTTTGCCGTGACGCAGCAGGAGGAGCTGCCCGCGACCATGCTGTTCTATAACGGCGGCGCCAAGCTCACCGTTGAGGGCTCGCCGGTGCTCGACGACCTGAAGGGCCTGGCCGAGCAGGGCGTTGAGATCCTTACCTGTGGCACCTGCCTCGATCACTTTGGCATTAAGGACCAGCTTGCGGTGGGCGAGGTCACCAACATGTACGTGATCGTGGAGAAGATGGAGCAGGCCGTGCGCGTCGTGCGCCCGTAGCGTATTGGTTGGAGTTGCCATGAGGGAGAAGCGCCCGGCGCTTGTCATCACGTTTCCCACCACGGCGGCCGTCATGGGCTGCGAGTCCCTGTGCATCGAGCGCGGCCTTCCCGGGCGAACGATTCCCGTGCCCGGGGAGGTCGCTGCCGGCTGTGGTCTGGCGTGGAAGGCGTTGCCTGCCGATGAGGAGCTGCTGCGCGGCGAACTCGCCGCGGCGGGCGTTCCCACCGAGGGCTATACCGTGATTGATATGTGGGAGGTCGTGCGATGATCTACCTGGATAACGCGGCGACGACCATGCACAAGCCGCAGACGGTCATCGATGCCGTGACGCAGGCGATGTGCTCGCTCGGCAATGCCGGGCGCGGCGCCACGTCGGGTGCCCTCGATGCCGCTCGTACGATTCACGGTTGCCGTGCCAAGCTCGCGCGCCTTTTAGGTTGCCCGAGGGCGGACCATGTGTGCTTTACGCCCAACTCTACGGCGGCGCTCAACACCGCCATCTGTGGCGTGGTGCGCCCCGGCGACCGCGTGGTCACGACGGTGCTCGAGCACAACTCCGTGCTGCGTCCGCTCAACCGCCTGGCAGTGGAGCGGGGTGTGACCGTTGAGCATGCGGGCTGTGACGCGAACGGCGTGCTCGACTATGACGAGCTCGAGCGGTTGGTCACGCCCGGTACGCGTGCCGTGGTGGTGACGCACGCTTCCAATGTGACCGGCAACGCGGTCGACGTTTCGCGTGTGGCTGCCATCGCCCATGCGGTCGGCGCGTTGGTGATCGTCGATGCCTCTCAGTCTGCCGGTACGGCGCATATCGATATGCAAGCCATGGGGTTCGACGTCGTGTGCTTTACCGGCCACAAGGGGCTCATGGGACCCCAAGGCACCGGCGGGCTGGCCGTGGCGGAGGGCATTGACGTGGCACCGTGGGCCATGGGCGGCACGGGCGTGCACAGTTTCGATACGCTGCAGCCGCTTGAGTGGCCCACGCGCCTTGAGGCGGGCACGCTCAACGGCCACGGCATCGCGGGCCTTTCTGCCGGCCTCGACTTTATCGAGGCCCAGGGTGGGGTCGAGGCGATTGCTGCCCACGAGCGTGCGCTCGCCGATCGCTTCCTTGCCGGTGTGTGCGAGATTCCGGGGATTAAGCTCTACGGCGCCTTTGACCAGCCGGCGCACTCTGCGATCGTGTCGCTCAACGTGGGTGATATCGACTCTGCCGAGATCTCGGACGCGCTCATGCAAGGGTGGGGGATTGCGACGCGCCCCGGCGCCCATTGCGCTCCGCTCATGCACCGTGCGTTGGGAACCGAGCGCCAGGGCGTGGTTCGGTTCTCGTTTGGTTACTTCAACACGGCCGAGGAAGTCAACATGGCGATTGAGGCTCTGCGCGATTTGAGCTGCGATTAGACCAACCTTTTGCGCCCTTAGATAAACCGTTTACGCTACCTTCCCGCATTGTCGCTTATACAGGGTAATGTGAAATGATGGCCCACACTGGGACTCTGTATCTTTGCGAATTGCGGGAAGGTTCCTATGAACAGGATCACTGCTGCCCTCTATAGGTTTTTGGTTGTCTATCTTTCGGTTGCGATGGTCGTGACCTCGATACCCCTTGCGCCCCGCGCGGCCTATGCCGATGATGCCGGGGCGGTCGCCGTCGAGAGCGAGGCCCAAGAGACCGACTCGAGCTCTGACGCTGATGTCGATGCGGTCGATAACGCGTCGTCTTCGAGCGAGGGCAGCTCATCCACAACTTCCGACCAAACGAATAACGCTCAGGACGAATCGTCCAGCTCGGATACCAGCACTTCCACGTCGAGCTTGGCCCAAGACCTTTCGAGCTCCGCGACCAACTCCGATGCTGCAAAGAGCTTGGCTGCTACGGCGGAACCCTCGTCCGATGACAGCGAAGTCGATTCTCTCGTGTATGAGGACCCAACGGTCTATGAGTATGCCAAGCTTATGCCGAACGGCTATGTGTATCCGTGTGATGCAAGCGGAAACGTTACGGTAGAGATCGATGGAAACGACCCGTATGAGAACTCTGTCGATGGTAAATTGGTGACCAACCTGATCGTTGATTACGGAGTGGATGGGGTCCCCGGATATATTTGTGAGTACTCCTCCAGTCTGCGCTCGGTACGTTTTGAGAACAGCTCTATTTCTTCAATTGGACTACACGCCTTTTCTGGTTGCTCGAATCTCGCCGATATCAGTTTTTCCGGCATGACCATTGGGGGCATCGGAACAGAGGCGTTTTCTGGGTGCGGATCGCTTACGAGCCTGAACATTAATGACGTTGCTACCATCGGCTCTATGGGCGATGCCGCGTTTGCCTGGAGCGGGCTGCGATCTACGGGTCTCGACAAGGTCGTTGGTCTCAGTTCGATTCCTGAGAACGCTTATAATGGCTGCAGCGCTCTGACCGATACCGGTCTGGGAGGGAACACATCTATCACATCAATCGGCGTTAATGCGTTCAAAAACTGCTCTCGCCTTGCGACGACGGGACTCGAGAACAATACGACGATCAAGACGCTCCGCGAAGGTTGTTTCTCCGGGACCAATATGAGCGGCGGGCTGACGCTGCCCCTTTATTCCAAGATCGAGGAACTGCCGGGTCGTGCGTTCTATGGCTCTAAGCTTGAAACTGTGTACTTTGGATGCGACCATGTGGTGCTCATTAATTCCACCACGTTCCCCAAGCAAAACATGACTGTCATGGTCCCTGCCAAGATGGTTTCGCAATACGCAAGCGGTCGCCCCAAAGAGGTTTGGGAGAGTTGCAATGGTAGCCTGCCCGTCCCCGTAGGCAAGATGCTCCAAAAGATTGAGATCTCGCGTGATCCCGACAAGATGGCCTATCAGCCGGGGGAAAAGATCTCGCTCGAGGGCATGAGTGTCACATTTCAATATCCTCATTCGACGATGGATAGCGACTACGAAGCGCTCATAAAGGAAGAACTCGGCGAATACCTTACGGCGACCCCCCGCGATGGTGATGTCTTCGACGAGTCGATGGACGGAGAACCTATACAGCTCGTGTACGACGATGGCTACACGCGCCTTGTCGCGTACAGCAAGGGCAACCTCCAGCAGGCGGCCTACGAGTATGCCAAGCTCATGCCCAACTACTATCTGTATCCGTGCGACGCAAACGGAAATCTTACAGTAGAAATCGATGAGAACAGCCCGCGCGAGAACTCCGTCGACGGTCGAATGGTAACGAATTTGATTGTCGATTACGGGGTGGATGAAGTCGACGCACAGCTCTGTGCCGACTCTACCAATCTGCGTTCAGTGCGCTTTGAGAATAGCTCCATTTCTAAAATTGGATTGCACGCCTTCTATAACTGCCCGAATCTCACCGATATCAGCCTTTCCGGTATGACCATCGGCACCATCGGGAAAGAGGCATTCTATGGCTGCAAGTCGCTTACGAGCCTGAACATCAGCGAGACTACTACCATTGGCTCGATGGGCTATGCCGCGTTTGCCGACAGTGGGCTGGTGTCCACGGGGCTCGACAAGGTTGTCGACCTCACATCGATTCCCGACAGAGCCTACGAAGGCTGCAAGGCTCTGACCGATACCGGCCTGGACAAGAATGCCTCCATTACATCGATTGGCGTTTGCGCGTTCAGGTTCTGCTCGAACCTTGCTACCACAGGGCTCGAGAGCAACACAACGGTCGAAACGCTTGGCCACACCTGCTTCTACGGCACCGACTTGAGCGGCGGGCTGACGCTGCCATATAACTCCAAGATCGAGGAGTTGCCGGAAAAGGCGTTTGGCAGTAGCAATCTCGAGACCGTGTTCTTTGGGTGCAACCATGCGGTGCTCATTAACACCGACACGTTCCCCAAATACAACATGACCGTCATGGTCCCCGCAAAGATGATTCCAAAGTACAGCAAGGGAGAGCCCAAGGCTGTTTGGGAGAGGTGCAACGGCTGCCTGCCCGTCCCGGTGGGCAAGGTGCTCGAGAATGTTGAGATCTCATGCGACCCCAGCAACATGACCTATGAGCCGGGGGACACCATTTCGCTCGAGGGCATGAGCGTCGAGCTCGATTACCCGCATTCGGTATCGATTTGGGACTACGAGGCGCTCATAAAGGAAGAACTGGGTGAGTACCTAACGGCAACTCCCTGTGACGGCGACGTCTTCGACGAGTCGATGGACGGACAACCCGTAAAGCTCGTGTATGACGACGGCTATTCACATTTTGAAACCCAGACCAAGGGCACGCTACAGCTTAAGAAGCCTGAGCCGACGTCGTTCCAGATCTCCTATGCCCAAACGATCGATAAAGGCGAACACAAACTGATGGACGGCGTTGAGCTGCCCGATGTTTCCGGCGCGACGACGATCGATGCAGGTGCCGGGGTCACGCTCGATGCCGGTGCTTTGGGGATGCTCAATGACAACATCACGTTTAAGGGCTGGTATGACACCGAGTCCGGCAAGTACATCTCCAAGGAAGCGGTTTGCACGTTTACGCCAGATAAGGACCTGTCCCTGGAGGCTCGCTTTAAGCTCAAGGACTATGCGGTGCATGCCAACGATGCGCAGGCGACCGACTCGTCGCAGTACTTTGCGCACCTGAGCGTTACCGCGCAAAACTGCTATCGCAATGCCGGCGAGACGGTTGAGCTTTCCGCCGCCACGGATAACGCTCTGTTCCTGGGCTGGTATCTGGGCGAGGGCGATGATGCGTACGCCGCGAGCGATCAGCTCGACTTTACCTATACGGTGGACAAGGCGGACGCGATTGTGTCCGAGGACAAGACTGACGCTAGGATTGAGATCACTCCGCGATACTGCGCTCCGCAGGCGAGCGTTGTGCTGAGTGTGGATGGGGTCGATGAGAACGGGCAGCCGCTCGGGCAGTTCCTTTCCACCGGTCTGTACGGCATCGGGTCGCGCGTAACGGTCGTGGCGGTGCCAATGCCTGGCTATGTGTTTGACTACGCGACCGATGCCCTCGGCAACGTTGTCTTTACCGGCGACGATGGTCCGTCCTACACGTTTGTGCTCGAGGGAGATGTGCAGTACACCGCGCATTTCCGCGAGGCGACTGACCCCGACGAGTCACTCGCGGCGCTGAAGGCCGCGCTCATCGCCGCGATTACGGCTGCGGCCGTTCTCGCCACCATGTATGGCCTGGGCGAGATTGTCGACCCCATCGCGGCCGACGCGGTGATTGAGATCGGTATGGCCGACAACATTGAGGATGTTGCCGCTGTGGGCACCAAGGTGCTCAAGGAGATTAAGGACATCATCGACGACCACAAGAAGCCCAAGCCTCATGGCGACCATAAGATCGAAATAATTGCCACCGCGCAGCCCGAGGTGGGCGGCGTCGTTACCGGAGGCGGTATCCACTATGAGGGGACGGTCGCCACGCTCGAGGCTGTCGCCAATCCCGGCTATCGCTTCGTATGTTGGAAAGAGAACGGTGTCGAGGTCTCGACATCTCCTCTCAAGACGATGACGATCACGGACCTGACGCCCGAGGTCGTAAAAATGACGGCCGTTTTCGAGAAAAAAGTCGAGATTACGGCGGTTGCCGAAGCCGATGGCATTCAGGCCGATTTTTCGACAGGCTGCACCGCAAGCCCTGTAAAGCAGAGTATTACGCGTGGCGATCAGGCTATGGTCACCGCGAGCGAGGGTCCCGACTATGCCTTTGTGGGATGGTTCGAGGACGGCATCGAGGTTTCGCCCGAGCGTACGTATATCTTCAAGGCCGAGGTCGACCGCCATCTGGTTGCACGCTTCCGCAAGGCGGATAAGACCATCCTGGTGAATACCGATCCCTTCGACAGCGCCGAGGTGCTGTGCGATGGCGTGCCGGTTGTGGATGGCAAGGTTCGCGCGAAGGATGGCAACATTCTCACGTTTACGATGCGGCCCAAGGTGCGCCCCGACAATCCAGAGAAAACGTACCGGTTTGTAGAGTGGCGCGAAACCGATGCGCAGGGCATCACGATTGCCAACAAGCAGGAAGTTTGCGAATACCGCGTTAACGGGAATGCCCGAATTGAGGCTGTAATGGACGGCAGGGATGCGCATACTGTGCGTGCCGAGGCTGACCTGCTCGAGGGCGGCACCGTTACGCTGAAGCGCGGCGAGACTGCCGGCATGGTTCTCGAGGTCCCCGAGGGTGAACGCGTGACCGCGGAGGCTACGCCATCCGAGGGCTATATCTTTGACGGTTGGTATCTGAGCAATGGTGGCTCGGATACAACGTCGACGCTGGTTTCGAGCGAGCGTTCGTATACCTTTGAGCCCATTACCGACTGCGTGGTCCAGGCGAAGTTTACGCGTGCCTGCAAGGTGGACGTTGTCGTTGAGCCGGCCGCGGCCATGGCGGGCAAATATATGGTGCACGGTGAGGGCTACTGCATGAAGGGCGAGCCTGCCACGCTGAGCATTGAGCTCACGGCGGAGGCGAGCAAACAGTTTACCTTTAAGGGCTGGTACGACGCCAAGACGGACCTGCTTTTGGGTACCGACCCCAGCTATCTCGAGTTCTATCCCGAGGACGTGGAATGCACCGTGCGCGCGGTGTTTGAGGAAAATACCTATACCGTGACGGCGAAGGCCAAGAAGACCTTTGTGGAGCGCGGTACGGTTGAGATTGAGGGGCACCCGGGGGTATCTTCGGTTACCTGCGGATATGGCGACACGGTGATGCTCAAGGCGAAGGCCAATGACGGCTACCGCTTTGACCATTGGAAGGATGACTCCGGTAAGGAGTACGAATCTGCCGAGCTAGTCGTTAAGGTCACCAAGAGCGATACCTATACCGCGATCTTTACCGACTCAAAACCCGAGGTCATGGTCACGGCCGATTCGTGGCTCGGCGGTACCGTGACGTGTAATGGGACCGTGGTGAAGCCTACGACCGATACGTTCAAATTAGGGGAGACCCTTCATCTGACGGCTAAGGCCCATCCTGGTTTTTTGTTCTGGGGTTGGTACGTCAATGGTCGCCTGAAGAGCCTTAAGCACGAGACCTCGTTGGTTGCGAAGGCTCGCGGTAAAACCGGACACTGCGTTATTACCGCGGCCTTTGTGCCGATCGATACCGTCTGCGTGCCTCTCGCCGATCCTGCGGAGGGCGGCACCGTCAAGGCGAGCCGAATCCTTGCCGACCGCGGCGCGGAGGTTGCCCTTAAGGCGACGCCCAATCCCGGTTACGTCTTTACTGGTTGGTATACGGCCGACGGCACGTTTGAGTCTGCCGATGCGGAGTTCACCTGCCACCAGGAGCGCAGCCATGTGCACGTCGCTCGCTTTATGGCAAAAAGCTATGAAGTCGACGCCACGGCGGTAGTCGGTTCCGGCACCGGTTCGCTGGCCGAATCGAGCGTCGCCGGCTGGGTCGAGGGCACAGGTACCGTTGAGGCGGGGCATGCCGCCACGCTGACCGCGCATGCGCTTTCGGGCTATGCGTTTGAGTATTGGGCCGATGCCTCGGGCGCCGTGGTAAGCCGCGACATCACCTATCACGTGGTGCCGACGTCTGACACGGCGCTCCAGGCCGTGTTCTCGGCAAAACAATATACGGTGGACGTCTCGTGTGAAGAGAGCATGGGCACGGTCGAGGGCGCGGGGGCGTATGCCGCTGGACAGGTCGTAACCGTGCGTGCGGTCGCCGCCGAGGATACGGCTTTTGTGGGCTGGTTCCGTAACGGCACATGCGTGAGCTCCAAGAAAACCTATCGATTTACCGTGCGTGAGGATACGTCGCTCTATGCCGTCTTTGCGTCGGGTTCGTATGTCGTGCATACCGTTGCTTCGCCTGCCGAGGGCGGAGCCGTGAGCGGCTTTGGTGGCTATGAGGCTGGCGACCGCGCAACGCTTCGTGCGATCGCCAACACCGGGTATTCGTTTGCGGGTTGGACGGACGACAAGGGCGAGACAGTCAGCGAGAACGCCGACTATACCGTTAAAGTCGCGGGTGACGCCACCTATACGGCGACCTTTACGCCCAAGTCCTATCAGGTCGTTTTGAGCGCGAGTGACGATAGCGTTAGCACCCTGAGCGGCGAGGGCTC
Source organism: uncultured Collinsella sp. (assembly GCA_902476475.1). Classification (GTDB taxonomy): domain Bacteria; phylum Actinomycetota; class Coriobacteriia; order Coriobacteriales; family Coriobacteriaceae; genus Collinsella. The sequence goes on from CABSDO010000002.1 coordinate 39,372, forward strand.
CTATCAATTCGGTGATACGGTCGAACTCAACGCTACGCCTATGGGAACCAAACGTTTTGCCGGTTGGTATGTCCTGGATGCCGAGGGCAACAAGTTGCTGCTGAGCTGCGACGCCCATTGCTGGGTTAAGCTCGACAAGGATATGGTCGAGGGGCTCGAGGACGATACGTTGGAGCTCCAGGCCGTGTTTGCCGATCCGTACGAGGTGACCGTTACGGGCGAGGTCGTGGTGAAGGACAAGGCTTCGAACAGGGGCTGCCGTATTACGGGCAGCGGTAGCTTTGCCGTGGGCGACCAGGTGGAACTGTCCGCTGTTGCCGGTATGGGCTATCGCTTTGTGGGCTGGAGCACCGATAAGGAGGGCACCTCGATTGTCGAGACCGCGACGACCCTCGATGTGACCGCCACGCAAGACATAACGTACTACGCGCAGTTCGAATCCGATGGACAGGTGACCATTACCGTCACTGGCTCGTCCATCTTCCGCGGTACGGCCCTTCTGGTCGACGGCATTCCTGCCGGCAGCAGGTCCTACGACAGGGGCGACATGTTTATGGCGATTGCGATCCCGTGGAAGAAGTACCACTTCTCGCATTGGGTCGACGATGCGGGTGTTACGGTGAGCTACAGCGCTTTCTATATCGGTACCGCCAAGGAGAATAAGCAGCTTACGGCCGTGTTCTACGAGACGGGCTGCGATGTTCAGGTCGCTACGTATCCTAAGGATGCTGGCTTTTCGATGGTAGCGCTCGGTACGGGTGGCTCCTACCACTCCGCGGCGATTATGTTTACCGTGCCGCATAAGGGTTGGAAGTTTAAATACTGGGTCGATGAGAACGGCATGCCCGTTGGCTTTACGCCGGTCATTAACCGCGTGGTGTTTGGCAACCGAACCTTTACGGCCGTTTATGAACGGGCGACGATGTCGGTGACGGCGGTTGATCCGCGTCAGGGCGGACACGTCGAGGGCTCCTCCGAGGACGAATCTCTGGGCTATGCCGTGACCAACGAAGTCGAGAACGGTGAGTCCACGACCCTGACTGCCGTTCCCGATGCGGGGTATGTGTTCGATGGGTGGTATGCGCGCAATGATGACGGGTCGTTGGGCGATGAGCCGCTGAGCACGGATGCTACCTGGACGTTTGTCCCCGAGGACAACATGACCGTCGAGGCGCGCTTTGCGGAGGCGCCTAAGTACAAGGTGACGGCCCGAGCGGTCAACGGATCGGTTGATTCGGAGTCTGCTTTGGTCGCTACGGATGGTAAGGTGACGCTTTCGGCGACGCCCGATGAGGGCTGCTACCTGACGCGCGTGACCGTTGCCGAAGAGGCAGGTGATGACGGTTCGGCCGGCAATGCCTATGACCTTGATATTTCTGACTATAAGGGTGGGGCGTACGAGGTTACACTGAGTGGCGTGAGTGCTCCGCAAAAGGTCACGTTCGAGTTTGCGAAGGCAGCGGCTCCACAGGTCCTTGCGCAGCCGCAGGATGCGAGTGCTTACGAGGGCGATCCGGTCGAACTTTCGGTCGCCGCCGAGGCGGGGCGCAACGTTCGCGTCCATGCGGCCGTGTCATCTGGATCCGCTGCAGGCGTCAAGCTGAGCTACCAGTGGTATCGCATGTCTGATGATGGTGGCAAGGCGGTGGCGCTGAAGGGCGAGGCGGGGGAGGCCCTCTCGATTGCCCAGCTCGACAGCGAGAACGAGGGCGAGTACTTCTGCCGCATTACGCAGAGCTACCTGGGCACGGTGACAAAGACGGATACCGAACATGCGAAGGTATCCATCGTGCCCCGAGAAACGCTTGTGTTTAACGGGCGTGTGCTGCCGGTGGCGACGACTCACGATGAATACCGTGCGCAGATTGCCGGCGCTACGGGCGGCAAGGCACCGTATGCGTATAACTTGGATGATGCTGAGGTTCCTGAGGGCATGCAGCTGACGCTGGCAGATGACGGATCGGGCGCCTTGGTGCTCTCGGGCGTGCCTGCGGCTACGGGTGTGCATAGCTTCAAGATTAGGTGTACCGATGACCTAGGTAATAAGCGCGTAGCGCATTTTGTGCTGCTCGTGAAGGCGAAGAAAGCCCCGCTTGCATTTGAGGGTCAGACCTTTACCTACAATGCGACGGCGCAGGCCCCGGAGCTTTCGGGCGTGCCCGAGGGTTGCGAGGACGATGTCGAACTAACGTATGCCGGCGCGGGCGATACGCATTACTCGTCGGATCAGGCGCCGGTGGATGCCGGCACGTATCGTGCGGTGGTGACGCTCGACGCCAAGGGATATGTCGGTAATGCCTCCTGTGACTTCACGATCGAGAAGGCCCCGGTCGATATTTCGATCGAGACGGCTGATGTGACATACGATGGCGCACGACACGGTGCGGCGGTTGCGGTTGCCGGTCTTGATGCGTCTGCCTATTCCGTTGCCTATCGAGGTATAGATGGAACGTCCTATGGTCCGACGGCGCTGGAGCCGTGCGACAGTGGCAACTACCGCGTCACGGTTACGGTGACTGACCCCAACTATCAGGGTAAAAAGTCCGCCGAGTTCTCGATTACAAAGGCAAGCCAGGTTATTACGGGAACGACGAGCTATTCGGGTGTATACGGTGGAGACCCCATTGTGTTTAACAACGTTGCCCAGACTCCCGTGAGCTTTGAGCTGGTCGATTCCGATGACGATGCGAGCCCGGTTTCGATTAAGGGACGCTGCGCGACGGTGAAGGCCGCCGGTACGGCGCGTGTTGTCGCCCATGCCGCTGCCTCGCGTAACTATCTTGCTGCCGAAGACGTTGAACTGACGGTTGCTGTTGCGCCGGCTCAGCTGCTGGTGAAGGTCGACGATGCCGAGCGCTTTGAGGGTCAGAAGAACCCCGAATTTACCTCCAGCTTGGTGAGCCGTTGCGACACGTCGGACGTAAAGGTCACGTACTTCTGCTCGGCGAATGAGAAATCGCCGGCGGGTGAGTACCAGATCGACGCGGCGGGCGCCGATCCGAACTTTGATGCCGCGGTCGACCCCGGCACGCTGACGGTCAAGAAGAAGCCCGAGCACTACAAGGTGACGGCGAAGGCAGTCAACGGTTCGGTCGACAATGCTTTGGTTTCGGTTGTTGAGGGCGGGGACGCGACCCTCTCGGCGACGCCCGACGAGGGCTGCTACCTCGAGCGCGTGACGGTCGTGCAGGCCGGCTCGGATGCGACCGTTGGCCTCGACATTTCTGATTACAAGGGCGGGGCGTACGAGGTCACGCTGAGCGATGTCACCGCATCGCAGGAGGTCACGTTCGAGTTTGCGAAGGCGGACGCTCCGCGTGTGGTCGCGCAGCCGCAGGACGTGAGCGTCCACGAGGGCGATGCCGTCGCGCTCTCGGTCGCTGCCGAGGCAGGCAAGAACGTCGCCGACCACGCGGCCTCGTCCACGGGTTGCGCTGGCGAGGTTGAGCTTTCCTACCAGTGGTTCCGCATGGCGAATGGCAAGGCCGTGGCGCTCGATGGCGAGACGGGGGAGGCGCTCTCGCTCGCGGATCTCGATGACGAGAAAGCCGGCGAGTACTTCTGCCGCATCACTCAACGCTACCTTGGTACTGAGAAGCAGGCGGACAGTGATTGTGCTTCCGTCTCCGTCGTTGCCTGGGACACCCTTGTGTTCAACGGCGACCTGCTACCGGCAGCGAGTGCGCACGGCACGTACATCGCCACGATTGCCGGGGCCACGGGCGGCAAGGCTCCGTACGAGTACGCATGGGATGAGACGGAGCTCCCCGACGGGCTCAAGCTTTCTCGTACACCGGGCGGTCTGACGCTCTCGGGCATCCCGTCCAAGACGGGCGTTTCCGCCTTTGATATCACGTGCAGGGATGCTCGTGGCGAGGCCATGACCGCCCGCTTTGCGCTCGTTGTCCAGGCAAAGCACGTAATACTTACGTTTACGGATGGCGACTATACCTTTAATGGCGCACCGCAGACGCCTGAAGTTTCCGGTGCCCCTAAGGTCTGCAAGGGCGACCTTAGGGTCTGGTACTTCGGTACCGGAAGCACGCAATATTCCTCGACGGAGGCCCCGACCGATGCCGGCACGTACCGCGCTGTCGCCACGCTGCGCAGCCACGGCTACATCGGTGCCGCTATCTGCCAGTTCGAGATCGCTCCGGCAAAGCTCAAGGTGAAGGTTGACGACGCTGAGCGCTTCGAGGGAGAGGCGAACCCAGCGTTTACCTCGAGCCTGGAGAGTGCGGTTGACACTTCGCGTGTGAAGGTCGAGTACTCCTGTGATGCCGATGAGAGCTCTCCTGCTGGCGAGTACCAGATCGGCGCGACGGTCACCGACCCGAACTTCGATGTCGAGGTCGTGCCCGGAACGCTGACGGTGAAAAAGAAGCGGGAGCCCGTCGATCCCGACCCGGTGGTTCCGGATCCGGACAATCCGGACCCCGATCAGCCTGATCCGGATCCCAACCCCGACCCGGATCCTAACCCTGAACCTGATAATCCTGATCCGGGCCCCAAGCCGGATCCCGATAATCCCGACCCTGATAACCCCGAGCCCGATAACCCGGACAAGCCCGAGCGCTTTGAGGTGACGGCAGAGGCGGTCAACGGTTCGGTTGACAACGCTTCCGTCACCGTTGATGCGGGCGGAGATGTGACGCTCTCGGCGACGCCCGACGAGGGCTGCTACCTCGAGCGAGTGACGGTCACGGAAGCCGGCTCGGACAAGGCCGTCGATCTCGATATCTCCGACTATGAGGGTGGAGCGTACGAGGTCTCGCTGAGTGGCGTCACCGCGTCGCAGGAGGTCACATTCGAGTTCGTGAAGGCGGACGCTCCGAAGATGATCGCCCAGCCGCAGGATGCGAGCGCCCACGAGGGCGATGCTGCCGTGCTCTCGGTTGCTGCCGAGGCGGGCAAGGACGTCCTCGACCACGCGTCCTCGTCCACGGGTTCCGCCGCCGATGTCGAACTTTCCTATCAGTGGTTCCACATGGTGGGCGGCGAGGCCGTGGCGCTCGAGGGCGAGACGGGGGAGACGTTTCTCATCGAGGGCCTCAATGAGGATTGCGCCGGCGAGTATTTCTGCCGCGTCACTCAGCGCTACCTTGGTACCGAGGCGCAGGTGGAAAGCGATCGTGCCGTCGTTTCCGTTGTGCCCCGGGATGCCCTTGTGTTCAACGGCGGTCTGCTGCCGGTCGCACGTGCGCATAGCACGTATCGCGCGACGATTGCGGGTGCAGCGGGTGGCGAAGCTCCGTATGAGTACACGTGGGACGACGCTAAGCTCCCCGACGGGTTTAAGCTCACCCGCACGGCGGGCGGTCTGACGCTCTCGGGCACCCCGTCCAAGGCCGGGGTGTCTACCTTTGACATCACATGCAAGGACGCTCATGGCAAGACCGTGACCGCACACTTCATTCTGGTCGTTCAGGCGAAGCGGGTCGAGCTTGCATTTGATGGCGGCAACTTCGTCTATAGCGGTGATGCTCAATCGCCTAAGATCACGGGGGTTCCCAAGGCCTGCGAAGGTGACCTGAGGGTCAGGTATTACGGGACGGGCGGCACGCACTATTCGTCGAGTGAGGCCCCGACCGATGCCGGCACGTATCGCGCCGTTGCCACGCTGCGAAGCAACGGGTATATCGGCGCCGCCTCGCGCAAGTTCAAGATTGCGCCGGCGAAGCTTAAGGTGAAGGTCGACGATGTTGAACGCTTCGAGGGAGAGATGAATCCCGCCTTTACCTCGAGCCTAAAGAGCTCGGCTGATACCTCGGGCTTGAAGGTCGAGTACTCCTGCGTCGCCGATGAGAGTTCCCCGGCGGGCGAGTACCAGATCGGGGCGACGGTCGCCGACCCGAACTTCGATGTCACGGTTGAGCCCGGTACGCTGACGGTGAAGAAGAAGCAGGAGCCTGTCGACCCGGACCCGGTGGTTCCCGATCCGGACAAGCCCGATGGACCCGATCCGGACAAGCCGGACCCGGACAAGCCCGAGCCTGACCAGCCTGATCCGGGCAAGCCTGAGCCCGACAAACCGGAGCCTGATCAGCCGGACAAGCCGGACCCGGATAACCCGGATAAGCCTGAGCCTGACAACCCGAGCAAGCCAGAGCCGGAAAAGCCCGGAACGCCCGATTCCGACCAGCCGGATTCAAAGGATCCGACAAAACCCGGTAGTTCGGATGACTCCGCAGCTGATAAGGCAAAGGCATCGGGCGCGGAAAACTCCGGCAAGAAGGAATCTTCCAAGTCGAGCGCTCAGCAGCTCGCCGACACGGGCGATCGTGCGCCATTGGCCGTCGCCGTCGCTGCAGGCGCCGTTGCGCTTGTCGCGCTGGGACTCGAGCTGCTGCGTCGCCGTCGCTCGGACGCGTAACGGCTCAAAAGGGGCGGCTAGATTGAAGCTTTGCGCGATTTAGTCTGCTAAAGCGTATATACTTGCGGGACGGGTATTTTGCCCGTCCCGTTTTTGTTTCAACCCGAAAGGTGGACCCATGGCTTCATCCGCCCCGCGCGGTCTGCGCTCCGACCATGTCGTCACCGTCGGCATCGCCCTATTCTCGATGCTCTTTGGCGCTGGCAACCTCATTATTCCGCCACTGCTGGCGCTGCAGGCAGGTTCTGCCACGCCGGTCGCCATGCTCGGCTTTCTCATCGCCGCCATCGGCCTGCCTGTCATGGGCTTTATCGCCGTGGCGCTTGCCGGAACGGCGCGCGAGCTTGCCGGCCGCGTGCACCCCAAGTTCGGTGAGTTCTTTGTCGCGGCGGTCTATTTAGCGATCGGCCCGTGCCTGGCCATTCCGCGTACGAGCTCCACGGCCTTCGAGATGCTGGTGCCACTGCTGCCCGAGGGCGTCTCGCTTGGCACGGCTCGCCTGGTGTTTGCCGTTGGCTTCTTTGTCGTCGCGTTTGCGCTCACGCTGCGTCCGGGCGTCATCACGCGCGTGCTCGGTCGCATTACGGGCCCCGCGCTCATTGCGCTTATCGTGCTGGTTGTGGGTGCCGCTGTGGTCTCGCCGTTGGGTCCCGCTGCCGCGCCGCAGGCTCCCTACAATGCCGGTGCTGCCGTGCAGGGCTTTTTGACCGGCTACCAGACCATGGACCTGCTTGCGTCGCTCGCCTTTGGCATCATCATCGCCGAGACCATCCATGAGCTCGGCGTTACCGACGATAAGCGCGTGGCCTTCGAGATCTCGCGTTCGGGTGTGATCGCCGGCGTGCTTATGGCCATCATCTACTGCGGCCTGGCGCTTGCCGGCATGCAGCTCGGCACGGTTATGCCCGATGCCACCAACGGCGCCGCGATCCTTGCGCGTTCGGCCTCTATGCACTTTGGTCTTGCTGGCACGGTTGTCGTCTTTGCGATTTTTTTCCTCGCCTGCATGAACGTGTGTATTGGCCTTGTTAGCTGCTGCTCGCGTTACTTCTGCGAGACGTATGTGGTCGAAGGGGGAGCGGAGGCTTCCGAGGAGGCCATGCGCCGTCCCTTCGCGATTCTCGCCTTTGTGTTCGCGGCGTTTTCGTGCGTGCTCTCCAACGTGGGCCTCGACGTGATCCTTATGTTCTCGGTGCCTATGCTCAATGCCCTGTATCCCGTTGCCATTGTGCTGGTACTTATGGGCCTGATGCACGGCTTTTGCGACGCGCATCCGCAGGTGTGGGTCTGGGTCGGCGGTGTTGTCGCGGTGCAGAGTGTGATCACCTCGGTCCGCGATGCGTTCTCTGCGGGCGCGTGGCTGCCGTTCGATGCGTTGCCGCTGGCGGACATTGGAGCCGCGTGGGCTCCGGTCGCCGTGGTTGCCTTTGTGATCGGCCTGCTCCATAGTCGTTTTGTTGCACATTCGAGGAGCTAAGGCATCAATGCTTGCACGGGCGGGGAGTCTCCCTTATAATTTCCTTCGCTTTGGGACACGCAAGGTTTAGACCTTAGCTGCTCAACACCTTCGGGACGTGGCGCAGTTTGGTAGCGCGCCTGCTTTGGGAGCAGGATGTCGCAGGTTCAAATCCTGTCGTCCCGACCATATCTTGCGGGCGTAGTTCAATGGTAGAACCCCAGCCTTCCAAGCTGATGACGCGGGTTCGATTCCCGTCGCCCGCTCCATAAGATAGTTTTAACGGCTTTGGCTCCATTTGGTGCCAGAGCCGTTTTCATAAGTGTGCGGGGTAACGGGAATCGATGCCGCCCCACATCCCCTCCTAAGTTGCGGTGAAATACGGACTGTTTTCCGTCTTTTGCGAACCTACTGAAGGCCTGAGTAGCTAATTTGGGACGGGCTTTTTTGGCTGCTCTGGCAATTGGCTGGCAAATGTGGTCAAAAATTCTGTTCCAAAATGACCGGTCTGGTGTTGAGCCACGAAAGCGGCCCATCTACTACGTTTGGCCCGCAGGGGTCGACCATAGCAGCATTTTCGGAAAATTGGCAAGCCGTCTACCAGCGGTTTTGATTTTTCGGATTTCGGTATGGTCGAGGGCAATCGGTTAAACGTAGTAGATGGGCCCATTTCGTGGCGAACGGTGGCATTCGCGGTCCAAAGCTGCCGGTTTCGGATGGCCAACCTGGAAGTTGCGGTGAATTAATTTCTGAAAAGCTCGAATAAGCCTAAATCCAGGAACTATTCCACCGCAACTTAAGAGGGGATGGGGCTAGCTGCGGGGGCGGTGGCGGAGCTTGTCGATGGTGGAGTCGGTGCTGCGGTTGCGGGCTTCGGCTGCGGTTTGGCGCTTGTGGCGGTAATCGATCATGCCTTGGATGATGGGCTTGCCAAAGCTCACGACATCATCGTTGTAGATGGCGGTTCGGGCTGCGAGGAGGCAGTCGGTAAAGTCCATATGGGTCTTGCCAAAGAGTTTGATGGCAAGGGCGACAACGGTGGGCTCGTCGACCATGACGTCATCGAGCAGCCTTTTCATGGCCGCGGCAATCTCAACGCGGGGAACCTTATAGACGTCGCGCAGCGTGACCACGACGCGCGTGATGATTTCGGGGTAGACACGAGCGGTGCGCGTGGCGATGACCTTGGCGGCGCGCGGTGACAGAACTTCGTCGTCGTCCAGCAGGTAACGTAGTATGACGGTCTCGTCGATGATGGTGCTACTCATGGATATCTACTTCCTCGGGACCCAAAACCGAATCGTCGCTTTCTGTGGCAAGATACTCAATCCAGGCATTGCGCTCCTCGGAGCGGCGATTGGGGTCCCCATATGCTTTGAGCGATCCATAGGCGGCGGTGCCATCCTTGGAGCGCACGGCGACCGGCTGAAAGGGGAGCTTGCGCATCAAAATGCTTTGCGCGACAAATAGACGGACAGCCTCGGCGAGCGATGTGCCCATGGCGTCGTAGAGGCGCTCGGCATGCTGTTTGTCTTCCTCGCGAATGCGCACCTGCAGGATGGCTCGTTTTTGCGTCGATGACATCACTGGCCTCCCTTAATGAGCGGGCAATATGAATAGTCAAATACAGTATCGGCTAATAATAGCCGATTTTATAACGACTACTTTATTGCACTCGAGTAATTGAGTGTGAACAATACTACAAACGTACTACATCCTTTAGAAGCGGGCGTGAAATCTCTCTCGAACGTACGCGTGTAATACACTCACCTTTATAGCTTCCAGAGAATAATTCCAACCTGCCAAAATCCCTGCAATACACCCGTATTGCAGGGCCTATGCTCAAGTTTGCCCCCTGCAACTGCGTATATTTAACCTGTATATCGTTGGAGGAATTCTATCGAAGCGCCTGTTTCGCCGCATGCGCTCGATACGCCGATGCCGGACCACGGGCGGTCCGGGGCAACGTCGACAGGGTCTCTCCGGCATGGGATTCAGGAGGGAGTGAACAACATGGGCAATAAACGAGTCGTAGCCGATTCCTCGCGCTGCATTGGGTGTCAAACCTGCATGGCGGCGTGTATCGAGGCACACGACATCCCCGGCAACATCGCTGCGCCGCGCCTGCGCGTGACGCGTACGTACGAGATCTCCGCACCGGTGGCTTGCCATCACTGCGAGGATGCCCCGTGCGCCAAGGCCTGCCCCACGGGTGCCTTGTTCTTTGATCCAAAGAACCATCGCATCGGTGTTAACGAGGACAACTGCATCGGCTGCAAGAGCTGCGTCATGGCCTGCCCCTTTGGCGCCGTGAGTGTGGCGACCACGCAGGTCCCCGTCTTGATGGGCGACGTGCGCGTGGGTTCGCAGACCAAGAGCTTCGTGCTCAAGTGCGACCTGTGCGTGGACCGTCCCGGCGGTCCGGCGTGTGCCGAGGCGTGCCCGACCAAGGGTCTCACCCTGGTAGACGAGGAGCGCCTGGCGGAACTAACCGCCGAGCGTGCCCGCGCCACCATCGAAAACGAGGCGTAGGCGGGCGGCCATACAGGCCCAACGATTGTCAAATACGTACCGATTAATCGGTAGCAGAGAAAGGAAGGAGGGTGTCATGGAGAAGCATAAAGTGATCTGCCCGTATTGTGGCGCCGGTTGCCAGTTTAACCTCCTGGTCCAAAACGGCCAGGTCGTGGGTACCGAACCGCTCGACGGCATCACCAATCAGGGCGAGCTGTGCCTTAAGGGCATGAGCGGCTACGACTTCATCAACGACACCAAGATCTTGACTCCTCGCGTACTGCACCCGATGATCCGCCGCACCAAGGGCGCGGATCTTGAGCGCGTAAGCTGGGACGAGGCACTGGATTTCACCGCATCTAAGATGCAGGCCATAATTGACGAATATGGTCCTAACGCTGTCATGACCACCGGCTCCTCGCGAGGCGGCGGCAATGAGGCGAACTACGTCATGCAGAAGTTTACGCGTGCGTGCATCGGCACCCACAGCGTGGACAACTGCGCCCGTACTTGACACGGCCCTACTGTCCTCGGTCTGATGGACACGGTTGGTTCAGGTTGCATGTCATGCTCCATCCCCGGTATGGAGGATGCGGGCTGCATTTTCCTCTTCGGCTATAACCCTGCCGATTCGCACCCCATCGTCGCAAGGCGTATCGTGCGAGCCAAAGAAAAGGGTTGCAAGATCATTGTCGCCGACCCGCGCCATATCGAAACCGCGCGTATCGCCGATCTCTACCTTCCGATCAAGAACGGTTGCAACGTTGCGTTCCTCAACGCCTTTGCCAACTGCTTGGTCAACGATGGCCTCTACGACAAGGAATTCGTCGCCGAGCACACGAACGGCTTTGACGAGTGGTGGGAGACCATCAAGAACTACACTCCCGAATCCGTACAGGACATCACGGGTGTCGAGCCCGCGTTAATCCACCAAGCTGCCGAGATGTACGCCACGGCGAAGCCTTCTGCCATCATTGGCTGGGGCATGGGCGTATGCCAGCAGAAGCAGAACCTGAAGACGGTGCACACCATCGCCTCCATCGCCTGCGTTGCCGGCCAGATCGGCAAACCCAATTCCGGCCTCGCGCCCGTGCGTGGTCAGAACAACGTCCAGGGCTCCTGCGATATGGGCATGCTGCCTAACCTGTACCCTGGCTACCAGAAGGTCACCGACCCGGCAGTGCGTGCCAAGTTTGCCAAGGCTTGGGGCGTGCCCGAGGAAAAGCTCCCGCTCGAGGAGGGCTACAAGCTCACCGACCTGGGTCACCTGGTCGACGAGGGCAAGGTGCACTGCTTCTACAACTACGGCGAGGACCCGGTGCAGACCGAGCCCGATTCGGCCGGTATGCGCAAGACGCTCTCCGAGCTGGATCTGTTCATTTGCCAGGACATCTTTATGACGCAGACGACCATGCTTGCCGACGTCATCCTGCCCGCTACCTCTGGGGGCGAGCACGAGGGTGTCTTTACCGCATCCGACCGTAGCTTCCAGCACTTTGACGCGGCTGTTCCGCCCAAGGGCGAGTGCCGTCACGACTGGGAGATCTTCGCGGAACTGTCCACGCGCATGGGCTATCCCATGCACTACGACAACACCGAGCAGATCTGGAACGAGTGCATTAGCCTGTGCCCCAACTTTGTGGGCGCGACCTACGAGAAGATGGCTCCCGAGGGCGGCTACGCCCAGTGGCCGGTCAAGAGCACCGATGTGAACGACCACGGTACGCCCGACATGTTCGCTGGTGGCAAGTTCACCACCAAGGACGGCCGCGCCAACCTGATGGCGCACGACTGGGAGGCGCCCTCCGAGCTTCCCGACGATGAGTACCCGCTCATCCTGTGCACCGTCCGCGAGGTCGGCCACTACAGCTGCCGCTCGATGACCGGCAACTGCAAGACGCTGG
>CABSDO010000003.1 GCA_902476475.1 uncultured Collinsella sp.
CCGCCGTGGCGCTCGCCCGTTACACCGGCGGCGCCGTAGTGGTCTCGGGCGAAGTCGACCTGGTCACCGACGGCGCGACGGTGGCCAAGTCCCACGGCGGCAGCCCGCTCATGTCAAAGATCACCGGCTGCGGCTGCTCGCAGGGCGGCGTGCTGGCCGTGTACGCCTGCGTCACCGATCCGTTTACGGCGGCAGTCTGCGGCACCGCGGTCTACAACGTGGCCGGCACGCGTGCCGCCGCTGTCGCCGATGCCCCGGCAAGCTTTAAGGTCGCCTTTATCGACGAGCTCTACCGCGCGACCGCCCAAGACATCGCCAACAACCAGCTCGAGCTCGAGGAGGCATAAGCCATGTCCGAGCCCGCAACCAATACCGGCATGAACACGCTCGTCGCCGTGGCCATCGCCCCGTGCGGCACCGGCGATGAACTGTCCGCCGAGGTCGCCGAAGTCGTGCGTGTTATTCGCGAGAGCGGCCTTCCCAACCGCACCACCTCGATGTTCACCGAAATCGAGGGCGACTGGGACGAGGTCATGCAGGTCGTGCGCGACGCAACCTTTGTGTTGGCGAGCAAGGGCATCCGCACCGAAGTCGTGCTCAAGGCCGATATTCGACCCGGATTTACCGACACCATGACCGGCAAGCTTGAGCGCATGGAAGCACAGATCAAGAAGCAGGAGGAAGCACGATGAGCATCCGCGACAACCTTGATATCTCGGCCTATCTGGTACTCGGCCCCGAAAACACGCTGGGACGCCCCGTGGGCGATGTGGTGGCCCAGGCGCTCGACGCAGGCTTTACCTGCATCCAGGTGCGCTCCAAGGTGGCAAGCGCCCGCGAGATCATTGCGCTGACCGGCGACGCCGCGCAGGCAATCGCACAGGCCGGCAAAACCGGTCAGGTCGCCTTGCTGATCGACGACCGCCTTGACTGCGTACTCGCCGCACGCGAGCAGGGTATTGCCGTCGACGGCGTGCACGTGGGCCAGAGCGATATTCCCGTCGAGGTCTGCCGCAAACTTTTGGGCCCCGATGCCATCGTGGGTCTTTCGGCCCGCTGCGAGGAGATGCTCGAGTACGTCAAGACCGCCGACATGAGCCTGGTCGACTACCTGGGCATCGGCCCGCTCCACGAGACCGAGACCAAGCGCGACTGCGGACGCGCGGCCGACGGCTCCATCATCACCAAGAGCTTTGAGGATCTGGCCGCACTCCACGCGGCAAGCCCCGTGCCCATCGTGGTGGGCGGCGGCGTCAAGACGGCCGACCTGCCGCAGCTCAAGGCCACCGGCGTCGACGGCTTCTTTGTGGTGAGCGCGGTCTGCAGTGTCGACGACCCCCACGCCGCAGCCAAGGAGCTCGTCGACACCTGGCAGCAGGCATAAGTCTAGGCCGAGCAGCCGATTCGCAGTCTCATATCTTCTAGAGCGGAAAGCGCACCCCAGTTTGGACCTCCATTCCGGGATGCGCTTTCCGCCGAGTCCACGGCAGTTTGCCCTACCCCGCTAGGTAGGCCTCCAACGCCGGCAAAGTCGCCTCCGCATCTCGACGACCGATCTGATAGATGCGCTCGAGCTCATCCGGTTCGCGGCACAGCGACGGCACTTTCACCGATTCACTCGGCCGCACCACAAAGATCTCGCCGGCGGCCTCACGACGCGCAAGGTCATCGAGCGTGGCGTTATACACCTCATGCCGATGCTCAAGCGCTGCGACAAACTCCGGGTAGTGACGATACACACGACGCAGCATGGGCATCAAGCTATTGGCCTCTTTTACAAAACCCGCCGGCTGCGTCAGCACCACCACATTGCGGTCGTAACCCTGAGCAAACAGCCAGGCGCTGGGAATAGAGTCCGCAACGCCGCCATCCAAATACCGATGCCCATCAATCCGAACAGGCCTGGTCGCCACGGGAATCGCCGACGAAGCACGAATCCACTCGATATCGCGCTCGTCACCGTAAGGCAGGTCATGGTAGACGGCCTCGCCTGTCTCGATATCAGTGCATACGCACGTAAACCTCATGGGACTGGCGCGGTAGGCATCTAAGTCGATGGGATCGCGCTCGATAGGCACCTCATGATACGCAAACTCGGCATTGAACATGTCGCCGGTTCGCAGCCAGCTCGTCACGCTCGCATAGCGCTTGTCAGCGCAATAGGCCTTGTTGTAACGAATGGCGCGACCAATCTGGCGCGACTTAAAGTTGTAGCCAAACGCGGCGCCTGCCGAGACACCCACCATATGATCGCAGGTCAGGCCATGTTCCATCCAAACGTCGAGCACGCCTGCCGTATACATGCCCCGGTAGCCACCGCCCTCGAGTGCCAGACCCACCGTGTGCGCCTTACTTGGCAGTGCCATGCAACCATCCCCGTCCTCATGCTTTTGAACGGAACAAGTATACCCGTCAACATATACCGTCTCGGTCACATTTGCCAATGCAAACCAAGCACTACCACTCGGCGTTTAATTTTTACCGACTGACCATGTTTATACAAACACGCCCCTATAATGATGTTCGCATCATTAGGCAACAACACCAAACAGTAGACAACAATCCAGCCTATCGACAAAACAAGGCGGGGACGAAAGTTCACGCGTCCATAGACCGCAGAAGGTCACATTGACAAGAAAAACATCCGACGCAAGCCATCTCGACCCCAGAAAGCCGCTCACATATGAACACAGCCAACACCTATACCGAGACGCTCCAAAAGATCATTCAAGACCTGTTCGAGCGCCCGGAAGACCTGGTAAGGACAGCCTTTACCGACCAACTTACCGGCCTTGGCAACCGCGGCGGCTATACCCGCTCGTTGGAAGAGCTCTGGGAGCAGGGCACGCCGGTCACCATGGCGTTTATCGATATCGATAACCTCAAGCACTGCAACGACGCCTTCGGTCACGACGAGGGTAACCGCTACATTATGCAGGTGAGCCTGTACCTTAAGCTCTATATCAAAGTTGACGAGGCGGTGTTTCGCCTGGGTGGCGACGAGTTCGCAATCTTGTCCACCGTCGCGACCGAAGACGACCTTGCCGAGCGCCTTGAGCATTGCCGCTCGGTGCTGCTCAAAAACAACGACGCCGAGATGCCTCACTCGTTTAGCTATGGCGTATCGCATGCCGACCCAAAACTGGGCGAAACGTCCGATCGTATGACGCTCGATGCCGACCACCGCATGTACGACTACAAGCTGCGCCATGCCGTACACCTGGATCGTCGCAATATCAAACAAGTTCATGCAGACGATTTTGAAGTCAGCGACCGTGTCTTCGACGCCTTCTCGATGCTTGACGAGGGACGATATTTCTTTATCGAGAACTTGGACAAACATCGCACCCTTTGGTCACAAGGCGCCTTGCGCGATTTCGGTCTTCCTTCGGAGCATATAGACAACTGCCACGATTACTGGAAAACGCGCGTCCATCCCGATGACCTCGAGGCCTATATCAACGATATCAACCAGATTTACAACGGCTCCAAGCACTATCGCGTCATGCAGTATCGAGTGCGCAACGCTGCTGGCGATTACGTGCTTTGTCGCGTCCGAGGCTATCGCATCGACGGAAACGGAGACACGCCCTCGCTCTACGTTGGCGAACTCGTCAATCACGCTCTGGTCGAGACGATTGACCCCGCAACAGGGCTTGGAACCCAGCGCATGTTGATCGGCGCCATTGATACTTGCCGCCGCGATAACCGCGGGATGGGCCTTGCCGCCGTGCGTGTTCGCGGTACAACGCAGCTCAATGAACGCTATGGGGCCGACGCCGTCGATGCCATGCTTTCCGAGTATGCCGGCCGCATGCTCTCGCTCATCCGCGGCAGAAGCCGTGTATTCCGCTCGCGCAGCGCGCAGTTCGTTGTACTTACCGATAGTTTTGACCGCAATGCCTTCGATCACCTCGTTGGGGATTTGGAACATGTTGTCTCAAAACCCATCCAGATTGCCGGCGACGTCATCACCCCCACATGCCTGGTCGTGCCTGTCTACTACGAGCGCCTTGTTAACCAGGCACCGGCCGTTTTGGACGAACTCGACCGCCGCATTCGCGCCATAAACGGACCGTTCCACAACGACAGTCCCTGCATTCCCGAAATCAAGCGCAAAGGCGCAATCGCCGAGCGCATCGACCCGCTCACCGGCCTCTACCGCCCCAGTGAGTTTATGCGACGCGCCAATGCCTTTCTGTCGACGGCACAAGGCAGCGCATGGTGCATTGCCACCGTCGACATGGGACACATGCGCCTGTTTAACGAATGGCACGGACAAACCGAGGGCGACCGCGTGCTTGCCGATGTGGGCACGGTGCTTAAGGATATCGAGAACGCGGGCATGGGCGTTGCGGGCTACTGGGGCATGGACGACTTTTGCATCCTTGCTCCCTTTGACCGCGATACGATTCATCGAATTTATGCCGGCGTGCGCGAAGCGGTTGCCAGGCACGACGACGGCGTGGGTTTTTGGCCGTCCATGGGCGTCTACCCCGTCAAACCCCGTGAGGAAATCACCATCGACGCTCAGGCAAGGGCCATGTATGCCAACCGTCGCGCCAAAAATGACTTTAAGGACCGCATCGCTGTTTTCTCCCCCCAGGAGTACGCCCACGAGGTTGCGTTTCACAACACCCTCACCGAGTTCCAATATGCGCTCTCCAACGATCGTATCACCTACTACCTGCAGCCCCAGGTGGACATGGAAACCGGCGAGATTGTTGGTGCCGAGGCGCTCACACGCTGGATTGGTAATGACGGCACCCTCATTCCGCCCGTTTCCTTTATCCCGACGCTCGAGGAAAGCGGTTTTGTGGTGACGCTCGACAAATATATTTGGCAGGGCGTTGCCTTTTGGCTGCGCAAGCGCCTTGACCAGGGGCTTCGCGTGGTTCCGATCTCGCTTAATGTGTCGCGCGTGGATATCCTTGCCTGCGATGTCGCCGAGCATATGAGCGCGCTTGCCGCCAGCTACAATCTATCGCCCGAGCTCATGCGCATCGAGATTACCGAGACTGCCTATACCGGAGAGCCCGAGGCTGTGGATAAACTGACGGCCGACCTGCACACCCGCGGCTTCTCGACCTACATGGACGATTTTGGCACCGGCCAGTCCACGCTCGCGATGCTCAAAAACGTCAACGTCGACGTCATCAAACTCGACCGCACGTTTGTGCCCGTCGACGGCGATCAAGGCCGTAGCGCGCAAATCATTTCGTCGATGCTCGGGATGGCGCAATCGCTCGATCTGCCCGTTGTGATCGAAGGCGTCGAGACGGAGGCGCAGGCTCAGCTGCTGCGTCAGATGGGCGCACGCTATGCACAGGGCTTCCTCTACTACCGTCCCATGCCGGCGGCAGATTTTGAGGCATTGCTCGATAGCGATGGCGAGGATTGATGCGTTCACATGCAGGCCGCTACCGTTGAGGGGCACGTTTGTCCCCATTGGCTAACTTATTATCCCCATTAAAATGCAATTGGGCATATGATACAAACCGCTGTCTCGCCCAAGGAGGTTTTACATCATGAACGAGTCGTATCGCCTGGGCGAGCAATCGATTGTTGCCTATCTGCAACGACTTGCGAACGGAGTCTCAACTGCCGAGATCGATGTCTCGGCATTGCCCGCAGAGCTGCGTGCCATTGGCGAACAGATGCAAAAAACGCATGCCATCCTGCAGCAGGAACGTCAGTTGCTTGAGCGCATCGCCTATATCGACCCGCTCACCAATCTTGGCAACCGTGGTGGGCTCGACCTTCACGTCGATCAACTCTGGCGCAAAGGCGTCCCTTTCACCTGCGCCTATATCGACATCGATCACCTCAAGCATTGCAACGATACGTTTGGCCACGCCGAGGGCAACCGCTACATTCTGAGCATCTGCCGCGCGCTCACCGAAACAATGAAGCACGATGATCTGCTGTTCCGTATCGGCGGAGACGAATTTGTACTCGTGTCGCCTGCGGCAGACGAAGCCGAGCTCGAGCGGCGCCTGGAGCGGACGCGCACCGGTCTTATCGAGGCAACATCGGACGGCAAAGCGCCCATGATCGCTAGCTTTAGTTTTGGCTGCTCGCGCGTCGACCCGCTTGCTGGCGATACGCATCGCCAGACGGTCATGGACGCCGACCGAAAAATGTATCGCTACAAGCTCATGCACCGCGTGCAGCAACCGAAAGAAGACAACGCGTCGCAACGCCCAATCGCCGATCAGCTTCCCTGCAACGACCGAGTGTTCCAAGCGATCTCCATGAGCTCCGAGACGCGCTATCCGTTTATCCTTAACCTCGATACCGGCGAATCGCAATGGTCGATTAATGCCGTGCGCGATTTCGGTTTGCCCTCGCAACACCCCTACAACTCTGTCGACATGTGGCTTGCCCGCGTTCACCCCGAAGACCGCGACAATGTACGCACCGAGCTCGATATGGTGCTAAACGGCACGTGGCACTTCCACTACATGCAGTATCGCGTCATGGACGCCACCGGAAAATACGTGCTTTGTGACTGTACGGGCTACCGCCTGGACGCCACCGATACCGAGCCCAACATGTATGTGGGCATTATCATCAACCGAAGCTTGGCAGATACGACCGATTCTGTGACCGGCTTGGGCGACGTGCACGCCCTGGTCGGTGCTATCGGTGAGATGCGTCGCGTGGCACACGAGGCGGGTTTTGTCGCCATAAAAATTGACGATATCGCTCAGGTCAATGCCCGCTTTGGCTTTGATGCAGGTGACCGCGTTTTGGCAGAAAGCGCCGCCTGTCTCATGGATTGCTCGCGCGGCAAGGGTTGCCTGTTCCGCTCAACCGGACCGATGTTCGTGGCGCTTTTCGACGATCTTGGTCCCGAAGAGACCGACGCGTTCGCAGACGAAATCGAGCGGTTCTTAGGGTCGCCCGTGCTCTTTGGCTCATTTGAATATCAGCCGCCCCTTCGCGTGGCCACACTCCATCTGGACGGCGTCGACCGTCAGCCCGTTTCCATTTTGAACGAGCTCAAAGCGTTGCTTAAAGAGGCACCGCAAGTACCGGGCACCAAGCTGAACTAGCGTCGTGGGGCGCGATGTGAAACACAAGCCGTTTCACATCGCGCCCCACGCCATCTACCCTCTCGTGCGATAATCCTCCGCAGAAGTCACCGACAGCAGAGGGAGTTTGTGATGAAGGTTCTTTTGGTCAATGGCAGTCCCAAGGCAAACGGCAACACCGCCCGCGCACTCGCCGAGGTCGCCGAGCAGCTCAATGCCGAAGGCATTGATACCGAGGTGTTTCAGCTGGGCGCCAAGCCCATTCGCGATTGCATCGGTTGCGGCCAGTGCGGCAAGCTTGGCGGTCGCTGCACCTTTGACGACGACGTGGTGAACGAGCTCATCGCTGCCGCCGAGCAAGCAGATGGCTTTGTCTTTGGCTCACCCGTCTACTATGCGCACCCCAGCGGACGCATCCTCTCGGCCCTCGACCGCGCCTTCTATGCAGGCGGGCATGCCTTTGAGCACAAACCCGGCGCCGCGGTCGCCGTCGCCCGTCGCGGCGGCACCTCGACCACCTTCGATGTGCTCAACAAGTACTTCACCATTAAGCAAATGCCCGTAGTTGCCTCCACCTACTGGAACAACGTGTTTGGCCGCGTGCCCGGCGACGCCGATGGGGATGCCGAGGGCCTTGCCACCATGCGAAACATCGGCAAAAACATGGCCTGGCTCATGCGCTGTATCGAGGCAGGACAGGCCGCCGGTATCAACGCACCCGAGGCAGATCGAGCAACGACCAACTTCATCAGGTAGAACGGCGGAGCATGAATATACAGATTTTTGGCACCAAAAAGTCCTTCGACACCAAAAAGGCCCAGCGCTATTTTAAGGAGCGTCGCATTAAGGTGCAGTTTATTGACCTTAAGGAAAAGGAGATGAGCAAGGGCGAGCTCACGAGCGTGATGCAGGCGGTCGGCGGCATCGACAAGCTACTCAACCCCAAGGCCAAGGACGAGGAGACGCTCGCGCTCATCCAGCACCTCACCCCCAGCCAGCGCTTTGACAAGCTGCTCGAGAACCAGCAGGTTCTCGCCGAACCCATCGTGCGCAACGGCAAAAAGGCCACCGTCGGTTATTGCCCCGATGTATGGGGAGCCTGGGAGTAGCTTGTGTTATTTGCCGGCTCGTGGGTATAAGAGCAGGCGTTTGGCATAAGATTCAACTGTAAGCCATGTCTAACAAAGGAGGGCACATGCCCAACAAACCCGTGAAGATCATCATGCTTACCGGATACCTCGGTGCCGGCAAGACCACGCTGCTCAACCACATCCTCGCTAACGACGGCGGCATCCGCGCCGCCGTGATCGTCAACGATATCGGCGAAATCAACGTCGACGCCAGCCTTATCGCCGACGGCGGCCTTTCCGAGACCGATGACCTCATCCCGCTCACCAACGGCTGCATCTGCTGCACGCTTTCGGATGACCTGGCCAACCAGCTGCAGGGCATCGCCGATTCGGGCAACTTCGACTACATCATCATCGAGGCATCGGGCATTTGCGAGCCTATCCCCATCGCCTACACCATCTCGAGCTTCTGCGACGAGGCCAAGGTGGGCGGCGAGCCCAAGCTCGCGCTCGACAACATCGTGGCCGTGGTCGACTGCGCCCGCATGTACGACGAGTTCAACGGCGGTCGCGACCTGCTGGCCGAGGATATCGACGAGGACGACATCGAAAGCCTGCTCATCCAGCAGATCGAATTCTGCTCCACGCTGATCCTCAACAAGACCGATACCGTGACGCCCGAGCAGATCGCCGAGCTCAAGGCCATCGTGCGCAGCCTGCAGAAGGACGCCGTGATTGTCGAGGCCCAAAACGGCGAGGTCCCCATGGAGGAGCTGCTCGACACCGACCGCTTCGACTTTATGCGCGCCTACAACTCCGCCGCCTGGATCGAGGCCATGGAGCATCCCGAGGAGCACGACGACCCCGAGGTGCTCGAGTACGACATCGAGACCTTTGTGTACTCGCGCCGCAAGCCGTTTGACCTGCAGAAGTTCACCAATTTTGTTGAGCAGGAGTGGCCCGACGAGGTCATCCGCGTCAAGGGTCCGCTGTGGCAGACCGGCGATCCGGACATGTGCTACATGTTTGAGCAGGCCGGCCACCAGATGCGCCTGATGGAGAACGGCCTGTTCGTTGACTCGGCGCCCGAGGGCGAGAAGCAGAAGATCATCGACGAGAACCCCGAGATCATGCAGATTTGGGACGACGAGACGGGCGACCGCATGACGAGCCTGTGCATCATCGGCCGTCACATGGACAAGGATGCGCTCATCGCCTCCCTCGATGCCTGCCTGACCGACTGGCACCGCGCCTAGGTTTATCCAAGCGGGCATTTTTCCGCCTATGTAACCGCCAAACCACCACGAAGGTGCTCTTCGTGGTGGTTTTTCGTTCTGAGCCAAGGAGATTCATGTTCAACATCGTGCTGTATGCGCCCGAGATTCCGGCCAATACGGGCAATATCGGCCGTACCTGCGTTGTCACCGGCGCCCGCCTGCATCTGGTGGAGCCGTTGGGCTTTTCGCTCGACGACAAGACGGTACGCCGCGCCGGCCTGGGCTACTGGCAAAACTTGGACGTGACGACCTATGCTGGCTGGGAGGATTTTCTTGCGCGCAACGGCCTCTCCCCTGCCGATGGTCGCCTGCATCTGCTGACCAAAAAGGCACGCCGCACCTATGCGCAGAGTACCTACCGCGATGGCGACTACTTGGTCTTTGGCAGCGAGAGCTCGGGCATTCCCGAGCCACTGCTCGCCGCGGCGCCCGCGCGCTGCGAGCGCATCCCGATGCTGCGCGATTGCGACTCGCTCGATAACGCCGAGGCTTGGGAAGCTCACGAGGAATCGCTGGGGCATACCGAGGACGGCCACGAGGCCATCCTTCAACAAGACATCTGCGGCAACTTCGTCAACCCGGACGACTACCGCATCAGCGCACTCAACCTCTCCAACAGCGCCGCCATCGTCCTCTACGAAGCCCTGCGCCAAACAGGCTTTCCGGGAATGTGACAAAGGAACTGTCCCTTTGTCACATTCGGTTATAGGTAGCGGCCGGTGATACTTGCGGAGCAGGCAGCGATGTCGCTCGGCGTGCCGGCGCAGACGATTTGCCCGCCCGCATCGCCACCGCCCGGACCCATGTCGATCACGTAATCGGCGTTACGGATAAGGTCGAGATCGTGTTCGATCACGATAACCGTGGCGCCCTTGGCAACAAGGCCGTCGAACACGCTCAATAGCACCTGGACATCGAGCGGATGTAGTCCGATCGTGGGCTCGTCGAACACGAATACAGCATCATCCTGCACGCGGCCCATCTCGCTCGCGAGCTTAAGACGCTGTGCCTCGCCGCCCGAAAGCGCCGGTGTGGGCTCGCCAAGTGTGAGATAACCCAGGCCCAGGTCGCGCAAGGTTTGCAAGCGCGTCTGAACTTTCTTGAGTCCCAGTGTAGCGTCGATGGCCTCGTCCACACTCATGTCCATGAGCTGCGGCAACGTAAGCAGGCTCCCGTCCTTACCCTCGCGATGGATATGCGAAGCCGCGTCTGCATAACGCGAACCACGACATGCCGGGCAGACAATCTCGACGTCGGGCAGAAACTGCACGTCGAGCGATATCGATCCCGTGCCGTCGCACGTAGGGCAGCGCAGGGCACCGGTGTTGTAGCTAAAGGCGCCCGCCTTATATCCCGCCGCCTTGGCCTCGGGCGTACGGGCGAAGGCGCGACGCAGCTCGTCATGGATGTCGGCATAGGTCGCTACCGTCGAGCGAACATTGGCGCCGATGGGCGTGGCGTCAATCAGGTTTGCGCGGCCAATGCCCTCGGCATCGACCCAACACACGTGCCCCGGCAGGCGCTCGCCGGCTGCCTGCGCCTTGAGTGCCGGGATGAGCGTCTCGAGCACCAACGTCGTCTTGCCCGAACCCGAAACACCCGTCACCGCGACAAGGCGACCGCGCGGAATATCGACTTCAAGCGGCTTGACGGTATGGATGGTATCGGTCGCCATGCGGATATGGCCCTGGTCGAACATTTCGTCGTCAGTCACCTGCGGACGCAAGCGCTTGGGCTCGGCGCGCAAAAACGGCGCGATACGGCTGTCCTGCGATTGCTCGACCTCGTCTACCGTACCAGCGGCGATTACGTTGCCGCCGCCTGCTCCGGCAACGGGGCCCATCTCGACCAGATAATCAGCCTCCGCCAGCACACGTGTATCGTGGTCGACAACAACCACGGTATTGCCGTCATCCACCAGGTCGCGCATTACGCCCACCAAGCCGTCGACATTGGCAGGATGCAAGCCAATTGAGGGCTCGTCCAGCACATAGAGCACGCCTGTCGATCGGTTGCGCACCACGCGGGCGAGTTGCACGCGCTGGCGCTCACCCGTGGAGAGCGTGGCACCGGCGCGATCGAGCGAAAGGTAATCGAGACCCAGGTCGACCAGACGACGAGCCGTGCTCAAAAACGAATCGCAGATATCCGTCGCCATGGGCCGCATCTCGGCCGGCAAGGATGCGGGCACCCCGCGCACCCACTCGATCGCATCACCAAGCGTCATGGCCGCGGCCTGAGCCAGATTGATACCGCGCACCTGGGGCTGGCGCGCAGCCTCGGAGAGACGCGTGCCGGCGCAGTCACGGCATGGTCCCTCGCGCAAAAAGCGAGCCACACGCTTAAGCCCCTTATCGTCCTTAACCTTGGCGAGCGCATTCTCAACGGTATAGACGGCGTTGTAATAGGTAAAGTCGAGCGGCGTGGCGCCCTCGCCGTTTTTGGGAACGTAGAGAATGTGCTTCTTAACCGCCGGGCCGTGAAACACGATGTCGCGCTCTTGAGGCGTGAGCTGGTTAAACGGCACGTCGGTGCGCACGCCCATCTCGCCGGCCACCTGCTTCATCAGGTCCCACATGAGCGTGCCCCAGGGAAGCACCGCACCCTCGTTGATGGTCTTTGACTCGTCGGGCACCAGGCTCGCCTCGTCTACCTCGCGCATGACACCGGTGCCGCCACAGGTGGGGCATGCACCGCCGCTATTGAAAGCCAAATCCTCGGCACTCGGCGCGTAGAACTCGCGGCCGCATGTCAGACACGCGAGCGACAGGCCCGCAGCCACGTTAAGGCTCGGCTCCACACGCGCCCCGCAATGCGGGCACACATGATGGGCGCAACGGCTAAAGAGCAGACGTAGGCTATTGTTGAGCTCGGTCATGGTGCCAAAAGTCGAGCGCACGCCCGGTACGCTCGGACGCTGGTGTAGTGCGAGCGCCGCCGGTACGTGCAATACCTCATCCACCTGAGCGTGCTCGGCCTGCGTCAGGCGACGGCGAGTATAGGTGCTGAGCGCTTCCAAGTAGCGGCGCGAGCCCTCGGCATAAAGAACCCCCAGTGCAAGCGAGCTCTTGCCCGACCCCGACACGCCGGCAATACCCACGAGCTTTCCCAGCGGAATGTCGATATCGATGTCCTTGAGGTTATGGACGCGTGCGCCACGTACCTCGATAGCCTGCGGGCTCATCTTCTGTTCCGTCACCCTTATCACCCTACTCATGCCATAGAACGCGATCGCGAATGTACGCGCCCAGCATGGGCACGGTAAATCGGACGAGGCCGTATCCGGCGGCCTCGATGACACGCTCGCGAATCAGGCTTGCGCGATATTTACTCGCCCAGCTCTGAGTGCGATCGCAGCGCTCAATGATATCCGCCATGCGCGTCGGCTTGTCCTCGTCAACCGCCATGGCCTCGATAAATAGGCGCTGTGGACTGCGCAGCCCGTAATACAGGGGCGCGTCAACCGCTTCGTAGAACTCGGAGACGGCATCCGCGTGCCCAGCCTCAACATCGCGCTCTTCAATGACCTGCGAGCCACGCCGGGCAGCAGCCCGCCACATGTAATATCCCACCAGCTGGACCATATAGGGATGCCCCATGCTCCTGCGCGCCGCTAGGTCCGCCGTCTCCTCATCAACGCAAAGACCAGCGTCTTTGACCGTCTGGATGTACGAATCGCGCACTTTGGGCAAAGAAATCGCCCCCAGCGTACGCTGCTGGGCGCGGCGCAAAAACGTCACACTCGGCTCTTCAAGCAGATCGTCAACCATACTGGGCAAGCCGGCAAAAACCAGCCCAAGACCGCGCTGGTCGCTATCGGGCAAGCCCGTGGCATCTTGATCTCCGAGCACTTGCTGATAGAGAACGGCCAGCGCCGCCAGTTCCTCGATAGACGCAGATTGGGCCTCGTCAATCGCAAACAGTAAGCCCTTTCCCGGCCCGAGTTTCTTGAGGCGTTCGTTGACTAATCCGCGCAACGTCTCCCCTTTTGCCCGCGCCGCCTCGACCGACATCCGGCCAAACGACGGACCGAGCTCCATTGACGTCACAACGGGTTTATTCGAGCGAAGCGCGTCGGCCAAGCGGTCGCATAAGCCAAGCGAAGCGGAATCGGAGACAACCGCCCATCCGCGCTCATTGGCTAGACGTTGCAGCTCCCGCAGGAGAACCGTCTTGCCGCAGCCGCGGTTTCCCGTAATGAGCATGAGCCTGCCCGGCGCTCCGGCGCCGTTATCGAGCCCTTCCTCGAAATCTTCGATGACCGACTCGCGACCAATGAGCATCGGAGGCCGCTTGCCTGCCGTTGGCTTAAAGGGATTTGGATTCATGTCGGCCTCCTCGGATTGGCAAACCCTGGTAATAGTTATACCAACTTATACCGAGTTATACCAATAGCATGTAACAAAGGAACTACCCCTTTGTCACATGTGGCCGAAAAACTCCGCGTCTGCTGCTCGCCAGGGGCGGAAGGTGGCGGGATCGACCTTTACGTGCGCCGCGGCGGGTACGTCGTACCATTTGACCGTGTAACCGGCGCCGTGAGAGCAAAAGACCGAGTCGGGCGTGTTGGGCAGATCGGCCTCGGGCTCATAGGCGGCCGTCCCGATGACGCTCTCGGCATCATGGCAAGCCGCATAGCCGGCGAGCTCCAGGTACAGATGCCCGCGACCGCTCGTGTAGGCAGCCACCTCCAGCGCATAATCCTGAACCTCGGATGCCGGCACGCGACCCACAAGCTTCGCCCGGTCTCCCGCCATCGTCGGCGGCTCGTACTCGGCACCCATGCGCGTGGCATCCGAGAGCGCCCGGCCCACGCACTCCCCCGGCACCTCGAGCTCAAAGTGGTACCACGGCTCCAACAGCACCGCCGCGCCGGCCTCACGTGCCCGCATGAGCCCCTGGCGAATCGCGCGATACGTGGCCTGGCGAAAATCGCCGCCCTCGGTGTGTTTGGCATGCGCGCGGCCACCTGTGAGCGTAATGCGCACATCGGTGATGAGCGAGCCGGTCAGCACGCCCAGATGATCGCGCTCCATGGCGTTGGTGAGTGCCAAACGCTGCCAGTTAAGATCGAGCTCGTCGGTCGAGGTCACGGTGCCAAACTGCACGCCCGAACCCGCCGGCAACGGCTCCAGGCGCAAATGTACCTCGGCATAGTGGCGCAGTGGCTCAAAGTGGCCCACGCCCTCGACCGGCTGCGAAATAGTCTCCTTATAGAGGATGCCGCCGGGCTCAAACTCGACCGCAAGGCCAAAACGATCGGCCAGCACACGCTGCACGACCTCGAGCTGCACCGCTCCCATGAGCTGCAGATGTATTTGTTCAAGATGCGTGTTCCAGCTTACGCCGAGCATGGGATCTTCGTCCGCCAACTCAGTCAGCGCTTTGAACACCGCGTGGACATCGTGTTCGCCCGGAAGCACCGTATAGGTGAGGACCGGCGCAATGACGGGCGTATCGCCCGCGGGCTCCGCGCCCAGGGCATCACCCGGGCGAACGTGCGCAAGACCCGTCACGGCACAGATACCGCCAGCGGCAACTTCTTGGGCAAGCTCATACTTCTCGCCGTTATAGATGCGTACCTGATCGACCTTCTGCTCCCATGCCTCGGCGCCGGAACGTCCGTCAATCATCTGCTTGGCATGCAGCGTGCCGCCGGTCACTTTAACCCAAGCCAAGCGCTCGCCACGATCCCCGCGGCTGACACGATAGACGCGCGCGGCAAACTCCGGAAGCCATGCCTGTTCACGCATCAGCGCGCATATGCCGTCCAGCAGCTCGTCCACGCCTTGGTCCTTGAGCGCCGAGCCGGCAAAGCAGGGAAAGAGCTGGCGCTCGGCAACCATGCGCGACAGCGTTGCGACGGAAAGCTCACCCACCCCAAGAAACTCCTCGAGTGCCGCCTCGTCCAACGCAGCAGCGTCCTCCTGAACGGCGCCGCCCGCCAGCAGTTCGCTGGCATCCAGGCAGCCTTCGGAAAGACGCTGCCCAAGCTGTGTCAGCAAAACATCGCGGCCGGGATTCTCCAAATCGATCTTGTTGATAAAGATGAACGTCGGAATGTCATAGCGCGCAAGCAGGCGCCACAGGGTTTCGGTGTGCCCCTGCACGCCGTCGTTGGCGCCCACAACCAAAATCGCGTAGTCGAGCGCGCGCAATGTGCGCTCCGCCTCAGCAGAAAAATCGACATGCCCCGGTGCATCCACGAGCATGACGTGGGTATCGCCGTGGTAGAGCACGGCCTGCGACGAGAAGATCGTGATGCCGCGCTCGCGCTCGATCTCGTTCGTATCCAGGTGCGAATCGCCATCGTCCACGCAGCCGCGCTTGCGAATGCGACCCGCGTTGAACAGCATGGCCTCTGCCAACGTGGTCTTGCCGGCATCGACATGCGCCAAGATTCCAACGACCGCTTGCTTCGACATGGCTCTCCTCTTATTGCAAGCCCATCGCACGCGGCAACGGACGTCCTCGTTCCACACTGGATGATACAATGTACGGGCCGGCGGGCGAAGCGGGCCCTATCCCCCGACCGAGCTCATCGCCCTGCGTTGCCGCGCGGCGATTTTCGTAGGTTCGCGCCTTGCGAAAGCCGGCTTGCAAAACAGCCAACGAACGAAAATGGCCCCACCCGGGGCCATTTTCGTTCGTGCAAATTGTTGACACGCGCCCCTGCTCTTACGCCTCGCGCAGCCAGTCAAACGCCACGCGCGGGGTACCGTCGGACACATACACGATGCCGGCGCGCTCAAACCCCGCCTTGAGGCTCGCGCCCTGCATGGGCAGGTTGTCCTGATGCGTGTCGATGCGCAGGTGATCGGCACGCTCCTTGGCAAAGGCAAACATCGCAGCCGCGATACCGTGCACGGTGCCGTCGGATGCCACACGGTGCAGCACGGCGTACGGAGTGTCGCTACGCCATTGACCGTCCTCAATTACGTCATAGCACTCGTCCGGGCCCGGTAAAAAGGCAAACGTCGCCACCACGCGGCCGTCGACTTCACACACATAGCTGCCACCAGCAGCGATATCGGCAGCCAGCTGCTCGGCAGAAGGCGTGCCCTCGGGCCACTGCGTGGCGTTGCCATGCGCGCGCATAAAGGCGCGGGCCGCGTCATAGATAGCCATGACGGCGGGAATGTCGGTATCGAGGGTTTTTCTGATCATCACGCGGCGACCTCACGTTTATTGGTATCACTTTGATTGGGCAATGATACCAGCGTTTGGAGAGGGGCACGAAGCAGATGGGAAGCAAAAAGCGAGCCGCCTGGTCAAAAGCTAAAAGCGAGTTTTTGAGCACTGCCACCGGCGGCGATATGAGCGACCTGTTTGCACGCGAGGACGAGCGCCGCGACGCCCTGGACGCCGAGCGCGATGAGGCCTGGCGCTACAAATCGTGCGAGCGCAAAAACCGTTACGACACGCGCGCCGAGGCCGAGGCAGTTATGGCCGACTGCGAAAGCCGCGGGCGGCGCGGTTTGGCCTGCTACAAATGCGAATACTGCGGCGGCTGGCACCTGACATCGCACCCTTGGAAATAGGCACCGCATCGGCACGGCACCGACGGAGCGCCAACCATCGCACGCAAGCTACGGGCGCGGCGGCACCAAGACATCGTAACGAACGGCCTTGCCCGCAAGTTGATAGCTCGGCTTAACACCGGCAAGCAGTGGCCCCTTCACCGGCCGCTTGATAACCAACTTGCGCGGGTGCACCGCAAGCGCAGCCTCAACCAGCGTCTCCTCATCGGCGCACGGCTGCTCCAAATGATGCAAGAGTTGGAACTTCTTTTTGACCGCTGCACTCTTGGTGCGCTCGGGAAACATGGGGTCCAGGTACACCACGTCGGGTGCTGCGAGCTCGCCCTGCTCGAGCAGCTCGACGGTTTGACGAAGGCCTGCAATGCTGTCCTCGCCCGCATGCAGGCGCATGCGCGCCACGGAAGTCGCAAGCGCCGGATCATCCGCTGCGCGCTCCAAAGCATCCTGAAGAAGCGCCGCAATCACGCAGTCCTGCTCATACAGATCGACCGTAAAGCCCGCGGCCGCCAACAGCAGCGAATCCTCGCCAAAGCCTGCCGTTGCATCAATCGCCCATGGGCGCTCGATGCCTTTTGCGCGCGCAGCCTTTACCAGCAGTTCTTGCTGCAGACGGCCCTGCTTGAGCCGTGGAAGCATGCGGCCAAAATCGGCACGCAGCTCCATCGTGCCGTCGGTGAGCGTGAGGCCCTCGGACTTCCCGATCAGCTCAAGCCCCGCGGCCCGAGCAACAGAAAAGGGATCGACGACGCCCATGGGTACTCCTTAACAAGCAAAACGAATACGTGAGCGCCGTTTATGCCAGCACCCAACCGTCCGCTATTGTCCCACATGCGACATGGTCCACAGCATCCCAATGCAAAGCACCGCCATCAATCCCGTGCACACGGCAGCGATCACAGAATCACCCATGCGCCTTCCCAACGACCGCGGCTCACGCACTTGCCCTGCTCCGTACATCATGACTCCTCCTTGAGACCAGCTCCTTGTTACGGCCTCATCATCGCAGCGCCGCACATGGGCTGCCATCGATTTGGCTTACGTCCAGCTTTCCTTTTTGAAAGGTTGGACCGTACAGGCAAGAGACGCTTTCAGGCGCATGCATCGCCCCGTTGAACTACAATGTGCTTCACGATATGTGCCGCAACCTGGGTGCGACAGATTCTCCGCGCCCGCATCGAAAGGACCAGCTATGAGCGCCGCTCGCAAGACACTCAAAATCCTTGCCCTGATTTATTTTGTTCTGGGCATCGCCAGTCTCGTCATTGGAATCGCCGGCATCGCGACCGGCAACCTCGATTCCACGTACGGGTCGAATGCCATACTCGCCGCGGTCGTGCTGGTCGCCAAGGGCCTCATCGATCTCGCCGCGGGCGTTGCGGGCATCAAGGGCGCCAACAAGCCTTCGCAGGTGGATGGCGCGTTTAAGCTCGGCATCGTCGCCGCAATCGCCACGCTCGTCCAGGCCGCGCTCACGCTTCCCGCGCTCGGCGGCAGCTCCGTCAATATCGTCGCCTTTGTCATCGTGGCGTACGACCTGTTCTTTGTTCAGCAGGCACACGCCGTTAAGGCCGAGAACAAGGACCGCCTGTAAGCGCTCGCTTCTCATAACCTCTGCAACCAAGCAACTAAAAAGGGCCGATCGCGCATCTCCGCGGTCGGCCCTTTACGTTTGCCCAGATAAAACCTACCAAAATAAACCTGTCCCTTTTTGGCAGGTTGTTAGCTGTGGCGGTACTCGGCGATGATGAAGTCGATATCGGTCTGGAGCGTGTCCAAGTTTGCCAGGCGCTCTTTGTCGGCAGGGCGCGTGCGGTAGTAGTACGGCGTCATCTGGAACACCGCCTCGATGTCAGCCTGGGTCTGGAGCGTAATGTTCGCAGACACCCGCTGCGTTCCGACCAACTCGAGCTCGGTGGTCTTCGGCAGCTTCTCATCGTTAAGGTACGGCGTATCGTAGAGCACCTCCTTGAGCCCAAAGAGATGACGGGCACCCGGCACCACGGTATAGAGTGAGCCCTCTGGAGCCAGCACGCGGGCAAATTCGCGCTCGTTAAAGGGAGCGAAGAGCTCGGTCACCATATCGAAGGCGCCATCGGCCACGGGGATGTCCTTCATGTTGGCCGCGAAGTAGGTCGCATCGCCGCGCTTGGCGGCAAGGCGCACCATCTCTTTGCCCAGGTCGAAACCGTAAGCATCCACGCCCGGCACCGCGCCCATGGCGCTGGTGTAATAGCCCTCGCCGCAGCAAATATCGAGCAGCGTCATGGGTCCGTTCGCAGACGTGGCGCGCCCAGACACCCGTTCGCGCGCCAGCTCAACCATCGCATCGCGCAACGGCGCATAGTAACCGCGGTTCAGAAAGTCGCGACGGCTGCGTGCCTGCGACTTAGGATCACCCATGGAGTCGCCGCTCTTGGATGAGCGCAGTAGATATAGATAGCCCTCGCGCGCACGGTCAAACCGGTGTCCTCCCGCGCATGCAGCACCGCGCTCATTGTCCACCAACGGCTCATGGCAAACGGGACACAACAACATGGCAACTCCTTAGCGCGAACAACACAACGCCCACCATTGTCGCACGCCTTCCCCACCTAGTCATTGGGGACGTTCTTGAATGACTAGTCGTTTAAGAACGTCCCCAACGACTAGTCGATTAGGAGTATCATCATCTGCGCAAATAAGCACGGAAAAGCATATTAGAGATTGAGAGCGTATGGCTGATACCGCATCTAAGCACATTGACATGATCACCGGCTCGCTGTGGCGAAATATTCCCCTGTTCGCCTTCCCCGTGGCCGCCACGAGCATCTTGGAGCAGCTGTCGAACCTCATCGCCACGGTCATCATCGGTAACTTCTCGGGCGACCAGGGAACCCTCGCCATGGCGGCGGTCGGCTCCAATGTTCCGCTTACCAGCCTTATGCTCAACCTGTTTATTGGCATGTCGCTTGGCTCCAACGTGGTCATCGCCAACGCTATCGGCCGCAACGATCAGAGCATGGTCAAACGCGCCGTCCATACCTCGATTTTAATGGCGCTCGTAGGCTTTGTCGTCATCGCTCTGGGCGAGATCTTTGCCGAGCCCATGCTCGCCGCACTCAACGTGCCTGCCGAGACCATGCCGCTCGCCTCGCTCTACCTGCGCGTCTTTTTGCTCAGCCTGCCCTCGATCTTGCTCTACAACTTTGAGGCCGCGATCTTCCGCTCCGTCGGCATCACCCGCATGCCGCTGCAGGCGCTTGCCGTGTCCACCGTCCTCAACATTGGCCTGGACCTCATCTTTGTCCCCGTACTCCACTGGGGCGTCGCGGGCGTCGCCATCGCCACCGCCATCGCCTACACCGTCAGCGCCGCTACACTCTTTATCCGCCTGCTCAAGACCGACTCCGTCGTCCGCGTCACCCCACGCGACCTGGCTATCGACCCCGTCGCCCTCAAGCGCATCGTCAAGATCGGCCTGCCCGCCGGCATCCAAAGCGCCGTCTTTGCCGTCGCCAACATCATCATCCAGTCCGCCATCAACAGCCTGGGCACAGAGGTCATGGCGGCATCGAGCGCCGCCATGAGCCTAGAGTACGTGTGCTACAACCTGCTCAACAGCTTTAGCCAGGCCTGCACCACCTTTGTGGGACAAAACCACGGTGCTCGCCAGATCGACCGCTGCACCAAAACGCTTAAGGTCTGCCTGGTCGAAGGCGGTATCGTTGCCCTCACCACGATTATCGTTATTGTCGGCCTCGGGCGCGAAATCCTATCGCTGTTCAACAGCGATCCCAACATCGTCTCGATCGGCTATATCCGCGTGTGCTCGATTTTCCCGGCGTACGCCTTTAGCATGTTCTACGAAAACATGTCAGGCTACCTGCGCGGCTTTGGTATCTCGCTCACGCCCGCCCTCATCACCATGATCTGCGTCTGCGGCATCCGCTTCTATTGGGTGTTCTGTGTGTTCCCGCACTTCCGCACCTTTGCGAACATCATGATGGTCTATCCCATCAGCTTGGGCACCACGGCGTTCTTTATGGTCGTGGCGGTGCTACTCTGCCACCCGGCACGCACCTATCGCGCCACCCAAGCCAAAGCGACAGCCCGCTAAACACCGCACTCAACGCCACGCCAGTCATTAATTGACAATATGCGAGCTCATATAGTCGATAAAGCGCCTCGTGGCGATGGGCATGGTGTCCCAGCTGCGCCAGGCTGCCACCACGTCGCGCGAGGGGGCATGCACGATGGGCCGCACACGAATATCGGCTCGCATGCCCTCCACAGTACGACGGTAGAGCATGCTCACGCCTAGGCCCTCCTCCACCATCGCCATGATGGTGTAATCGTCGGTCACCTCACTCGTCACGTGCGGCGACAGCCCATGCGTTGCGAATGCATCGAGCACCAAACTCTGTTCGCCCTCATCCAGCAGCACAAACGGCTCGGACGCCAGGTCGGCGAGTGTCACCTTTTCCTTTGCCGCCAGCGGATGCGCGGCCGGCAACAATGCTACCAACTCGTCGTGATAGACCACGCGCCTCTCGAGCCCAGCGGTAAATCCGCGTGCCGTAAAACAAAAATCAACCACGCCATCGTGCACCCATTGAGCGTTGCGCGTGTAATCGCCCTGCTTGAGGGTAAAGCGCACGCCCGGGTGCAGCGCCCCAAAGTCGCGGATCACACGCGGCAACACGGTTCGACTCACGTTGGTAAACGTCGCGATACGAATATCGGTCGACGAAAGGCCCAGCAGTTCCTGGCGCTTGCCCTCAAGCTCGGCCTCGGCAGTTACGATTTGACGCAGATACGGCAGGTACTGCTTGCCGTCGCGCGTAAGCGACACACCCTGCTTACCGCGCTCGATAAGCGTGGTACCCAGCTCGCGCTCGAGTGCCTTGACGGCCTGGCTCACCGCGCTTTGCGTATAGCCCAGCTCGTCAGCCGCGCGTTTCAGGCTGCCGCAATCGACCACCATACAAACAATCTGATACCGCGATGCCATTGTGCCTCCACATCGACGCAGCCGTAAAACGTTTTGCCAGCGCTTTTCGCGTCTGCTTTAGTTTTACTTAATCATACTGAAGATACATTCGCTTTACTACATCCATATCTGGGAGCAGAATCCTTTTTGCGAAACCGTTCTGTAACAAAAGGAGTCCCATGGATCGCAAAAAAGCAATCGCGCTCTCATTTTCCGTTCCCGTCGCATGGGGCTTTTCGTACCCCCTCATGAAGATCGGCATGGACAGCATGAACGCCACGAGCATCGTCGCGCTGCGTTGCCTCATCGCCTTCGCGGCCTGTCTGCTGCTCTTCCACAAGCACGCGTTCCGCATCAACCGCGACCTCATGGTCCGCGCCGCCATTATCGGCGCCATCATGGCAACCGAGCTCACCTGCATGTGCCTGGGCTCCAGCCTCACCTCTGCCTCCACCGCCGGCTTTTTGCAGAGCCTGACGGTCGTGATCGTGCCGTTTGCCAATGCCGCCCTGTTGCGTCGCGCCCCGGAGCGCAAGGCACTCGTCGGCACCGCCATCGTCACCTGCGGCATGTTGCTGCTCTCGGGCGCCGACTTTACCAGCCTCAACCCCGGCGCGATCATTATGCTGTTCTCCGCCTTTGTCTATGCCGGCCACATCATTGTTGCCAAGCGTTTTGTCGAAGAAGTCGACCCGCTGTCCCTGGGTGTTTGGCAGCTGAGCTTCGGCGGCCTGTTCTCGGGCATCGCCGCATTTGTCTTTGGTGGCTTCACGCTCCCCAGCACGCCCGGCGAGATCGTGGTCGTTGTTGCCCTCGCGCTCATCTGCTCTGCCTACGGCTTCGTTACCCAAACAATCGTGCAGCCCCATGTTCCCGCCGAGACCACGGGCTTTGCCTTCTCGCTGGAGCCGGTTTGCTCCGCCGTCTTCTCGTTCTTCCTGGTTGGCGAGGTCCTGAGCCCCATCGCCTTCTTTGGCGCCGCCCTCATCCTCACCGGCGTCATGGTGGCAACCGTCGAGCTTCCGCGCCTCCACGCCCGCAGCAACGCCCGTATGGCAGGAACGCCCGAGCACGTCTCGTAGACCCCACTCTTCATACAGCCGCGGCATAAAGGCAACCGGTGCGCCTTTACAATAGATGCCAGCAGAGCATCTGACGTAAAGGAGCCCCATGGACGCCGCGACCCGCGACCGCAACATAGCAACTTGGTTGGGTGATGCGCCGCAGCCGGTACGTGACACTACGAACCAGCTGCTCGAGCGTATCGCCCTTTTGCGTGCCGAGCAGACCATCTACCCGGCACAAGACGACATCCTCAATGCCCTCGCCTACACGCCGGCCGACCAGGTCAAAGTTGTCATCTTGGGTCAGGACCCCTATCACGGACCCAACCAGGCAATGGGGCTGTCGTTCTCGGTCCCCGCGACGCAAACCAAGTTGCCGCCGAGCCTGCGCAACATCTATAAAGAACTCAATGCCGATCTGGGCTGCCCCATTCCCGCCACGGGAGACCTAACCGCATGGGCACAACAGGGCGTCCTACTCCTTAACACCACGCTCACCGTGCGCGAGCATGCCGCCAACTCGCACGCCAAACTGGGCTGGAGCACGCTCACCGACTACGTTATCGAACGCTGCTGTCAGCTGCCCCAGCCGGTAGTCTTTTTGGCATGGGGCCGCTTTGCCCAGCAGATGGTCGAAGGTAAGCTCGTCGCAACTGGTGCGGGCAAGGCAACCGACAAGTTCTGCCTGGCCTCCACACACCCCTCGCCGCTTTCGGCCAACCGTGCTACGGCAGAACTCCCCGCTTTTATGGGGTCGCGCCCCTTCTCCGCTGCCAATCGACTACTCGAACAGCACGGCTCGACCCCCGTCAACTGGACCTGCCTCGGCTAAAAATCGATACATCAAAAACGCGCCCGACAGTTTTCCATCGCGCGCGTTTCCTATTCGGGCCAAATAAATTGTGTGCGGCCGGCCTCGCCGCCATCGATCAACAGACTCTGTCCGGTCATAAACCGGTTGGTCACGCCCACAAAGTAGATCCACTCGGCGATCTCTTGGGCGGTAGCCCAGCGTTTAAGCGGCGTGAGCTCCATAATCTGGTTCCACAGGTGCTCGTCTTCCATCACGCAACGGTTGAGCGGCGTGATAACGCCGCCCGGGTCCACACTGTTGGCGATGGCCTGCGGTGCCAGGCGGTTTGCAAGGTTCTTGGTGTAGGCGATAACGCCGCCCTTGCTGGCGGCATAGGCGGGAAACTCCGATCCAGTATGCCCGCTCGCCGACCCCACATTGACCACGGATCTAATAGCCGGCGCAGGCTTGGCGGCAAGCCCCTCCCCCACAAAGGCGTAGCGCTCGGTCACGTTGATGGTGCCACACAGGTTGACGGCGATGTCGTCGGCCGAATCCTGCGTACCGGCAACGTTCACGATCACCTGGGGTTCAAGGTCGTCCGGAAACGCGTCCGGCTTGCGGACATCAACGATCAGATGGCGGTAGCGCTCGTGTTCGATCGCCGCCGGCAGCAGGTCAAAGCCCACGACCTCGTGGCCCTCGTCCAAAAAGCGCTGCACGCATGCGGCTCCGATACCGCCCGAAGCGCCCGTGATCAAAACCCGCATACTTGCTCCTTAGGCGGTTGCGTGGCGCTCGAGGTACTCGGAACCCACATTCTCGCGCTCCCAGCCGCGCACGACCTTGTAGCCCACGGGGCTCAGGAAGACCTCGCACAGCAGCTCGGCAACAGCGCCGGTCAGCGAGCACATGAGGACCTGCACCCAGGTCCAACCAAAGAACGTGTGGCTCACCACGATGGCAAAGACCAGGTTGTCAATAAACTGGCCAACACCCGTGGACACATAGGAACGGAAGGCAAAGCTCGCAAAGTTATTCTTCTTGAGCATACGGCCGAGCGACTGGTTGAGCGTGGAGTTAACCACGGCAGAAACGAGCATGGCAAGCGAAGAGCCCAGCACCACGTACCAGGTGCCGCCGATGGTGGCGTTAAGGGCGGTGTTGACCTCGATCATGCCGGTGTCGTAGTAGGCGCCCCACATACCGGGCGTGAGCGAGCATGCCCAAAAGCACAGGCTCACGGCCAGGTTGACCAGCAGCGCGAGGATAGAGATTTTAATGGATGCCTTGGCGCCAAAGCGCTTGCAGATCATGTCCTGGCACAAAAACGAAACCCAGCTCACCACAAAGCCGCAATCGAGTGCCAGATACGGCAGGCTGATGAGCTCTTTGTTGGCCAGCAGGTTCATCATGATGACGCTCACGAAAAACAGCGAAACCGTTGCCGCGGGAATGCTCCGCAACAGGACCTTGTAGTCCTCCATGACCTTCTTGATCATTGTGTACTCCTTTGGTTTTAGGTTTAACGAGCAGGATATCGGACCCGAACTGCTCGGACGCCCCGGTCTTGAGACGACGGTGGGTATGATAGCCGCTCACGCGGCATCAGGCAAGCAAACGGCGCGGCAGCCCCGCAGGACCACCGCGCCGATGCGTTAAAAGGCTACGTTGCCAAACTCCGACAGGATAAGATCGGGGTTGTGATCGGTTGCCCAATCCACGTTCCACGGACTCGTGAACAGCAGCAGCTTACCGCCGCGCATGTCCTCGACACGCAGCGTGTCGCGCGTGAGCGAAAGGCCCGGGATATCGATGGTGTCGGGGTCGTTCTGGATCCAGCGGATGTCCGTATAGGGCAGTGGCTGGCGACGAACCTCAACACGGTACTCGGCCTTGAGGCGGCGCTCGAGTACCTCAAACTGCAGCACGCCGACCACGCCGACGATAACGCTCTCCATGCCGGCGCCCAGCTCGCGGAAGATCTGGATGGCACCCTCCTGGGCAAGCTCCTCCATGCCCTTGACGAACTGCTTGCGCTTGAGCGTGTCGACCTGCGTAATGCGAGCGAACATCTCGGGGGCGAACGTCGGGATCTGCGGATACTGCACGTGGCGCTTGCCGGAGCACACGGTGTCGCCGATGCTAAAGATACCCGGGTCGAACAGGCCCACGATATCGCCCGCGTACGCCTTGTCCACGATGGCGCGATCGTCGGCCATCATCGACGTGCCCGTGGCGAGCTTGAGCTTGCGGTTGCCCTGCACGTGGAAGGCGTCCGTGCCGCGCTCGAACTTGCCCGAGCAAATGCGCACAAAGGCGATGCGGTCGCGGTGGTTCTTGTCCATGTTGGCCTGGATCTTAAACACAAAGCCGCTAAAGTCGTCGCGGCAGGGATCGACCGGCTCGCTGGTGAGCGTATCGGTATAGGCGCGCGGCGTCGGGGCCAGACGCAGGAACTCCTTGAGGAAGGGCTCCACGCCAAAGTTGGTGAGCGCCGAGCCAAAGAACGCCGGGCTCAGCTTGCCGCAGGCCACGGCGTCCAAGTCGAGCTCGTCGCCGGCGCCATCGAGCAGCTCGATGTCGTCCATCAGGTTCTTATGGTTTTCCTCGCCGATGAGCTCGTCCATGGAAGGATCGCCCAGCTCGGCCTCGACCTCGGCGACCTTCTTGGTGGCGTTGGCGTGGCCGTCGCCCTCAAAGGCGATAACGCGACGCGTCTGACGGTCGAACACGCCGCGGAAGTTACGGCCGCTGCCGATCGGCCAATTCATGGGATACGTATTGATGCCCAGGACGTTCTCGATCTCTTCCATGAGCTCGAACGGATCGCGAGCCTCGTGGTCGAGCTTGTTCACAAAGGTGAAGATGGGAATGTGACGCAGCGTGCAGACCTTAAAGAGCTTCTTGGTCTGGGCCTCGACGCCCTTAGCGCCGTCGATGACCATGACCGCGGCGTCGGCGGCCATAAGGGTACGGTAGGTATCCTCCGAGAAGTCCTGGTGGCCGGGGGTATCGAGGATGTTGACGCAGGCGCCGTTGTAGGTGAACTGCAGAACCGAGGAGGTAACGGAGATACCGCGCTCCTTCTCGATGTCCATCCAGTCCGAGACGGCATGCTTGGCCGAGCTCTTGCCCTTGACCGAGCCGGCGGTCTGGATGCTGCCGGTATAGAGCAGCAGCTTCTCGGTAAGCGTGGTCTTACCGGCGTCCGGGTGGCTGATGATCGCGAATGTGCGGCGCGACGAGATTTCATCCGACAGGCTTGCCATGCGGATCCTTTCTTGCATTGAGTGCATTACGTCGTTGTAACCGCACTATTGTAGCCGCGAAATCTCGCTCTAGGGCGCCTATCAGGACAAATTCATCAGTTGGGGCCTGGGTAGCCGGCCCAATCCGTATTTGCCTCTTGCATAACTGTGCATAGTGTATATTTACTGTGCTTACCGGTTATATACACGTGTAGCCCAACAGCTAAGGAGCCGCTGTGGACATCATCCTATCCAATTCGAGCGACAAGCCCATCTACGAGCAGATATCCTCGCAGGTCAAAGCTCAAATCCTTTCGGGCACGCTCGCCGCGGGAGCCAAACTCCCCAGCATCCGCGCACTCGCGAGCGACCTGGGCGTGAGCGTCATCACCACCAAGCGCGCCTACGCCGATCTGGAGCAGCTCGGGTTTATCTGTACCGTGCAGGGCAAGGGCTGCTTTGTTGCCGACGGCAACCAAGAACTCTTGCGTGAAAACCAGCTCTGCCATATCGAAGAGCTGCTTACGCAGGCGGCAGAACAAGCCGAAGCCTTGGGTGTCACGCGCGACAAGCTGCACGAGATGCTCGACCTGGTAGCCCCCGAAACCATGCAGTAGCCATCTGCAAGAAAGGCTATACCATGCAAAACTTGTTAGAACTCAAAGGTGTCTCACGCCGCGTGAGCGACCGTTTTTCGCTGCGTGACGTCACGCTTGCCGTGGAGCCTGGCCAGATCGTTGGCTTTGTGGGCGCAAATGGCGCTGGCAAAACAACGACGATTCGCGCCGCGCTCGGGCTTATAAAGCTCGATGCCGGCGAGGTGCACCTGTTTGGGCAGCGCTGTGGCGCCGACGCGCCCGATGGGTCGCAACGCCATCTACGCTCCCGCGTCGGTCTTGTCCTGGACACGTGCCCCTTCCCCTCCACGCTCAAGGTGGGCCAGGTCGAGTCGCTCGTAGGCCCGGCGTACCCCACGTGGGACCGCGAAACGTTCGCCGGATTCATCAACCGATTTGGCCTCGATCCCAAGACAAAGGTCAAGGACCTCTCCCGCGGCATGGGCATGAAACTGCAGCTTGCCTGTGCACTCAGCCACAATGCCAAGCTGCTCGTTTTGGACGAAGCCACCGCGGGCCTCGATCCCATGGCACGCGAGGAACTGCTTGATGAGCTGCTTGCCTTTGTCGCCGACGACCAGCACAGCGTGCTGCTCTCGAGCCACATTACGTCCGACCTCGATCGCACCGCTGATCGCGTCATCTGCATCGATAATGGCGCGATTATTTTTGACCTGCCGCGCGAGGACATTACCGACCGCGCCGGCATCGCCCACTGTACCCAAGCACAGGCTGCCGAGCTTATGACTTGCGTCGAAGGCGCCCGTGCCGTCCACCACGCCTATAGCGTGGACGTGCTCGTGCCCAACCGTCGCGAAACGCTCGAGGCCTTTCCCGAGATTCCCTGCGACCGGGCAACCATTGATGACTATCTTCGCCTCATGCTGAAAGGGGCTTCGAAATGAAACGCGCCTTTATGTCCGAGCTCGCCATCGTTCGCACGCTCATCCCGAGCATCGCGGGTGTCGGCCTGTTCATCTTCGTCGTGTCGACGCTCGCCAACGCGTCGGATGGCGATTCCGGTATGAGCGCCGGTGCCTGCGCCGTCAGTGCCATGTCGCCCATCATAATCATGAACTCGCTGGCAGGCTTCGACAATCAAAATGGCTGGGAGCGTTATCGAGCAACGTTGCCCTTCTCGCGCAAAGACATTATTTGCGCACGCTACCTGTGCATCGTTGTCTTCTCGGCCATCATGGCCTGCGCCGCCGTGCTTTTGAACATCATCGCCCTTCCGTTCTTCAACAGCGCGGGCGTGGCCTCGACAGGACAAACCATCTTTGAGATCGCAATTGCCTCGGCAGCATCGATGCTCATCTCCCTCATGATGGTGTTCTTGGCACAGCCGCTGTTCTTCCGATTTGGACACATGGAGGCACTGCGCCTATCCGTTGGCCTGTTTGCCCTACTCGGATGCCTTACCATGGCAGCGCTGAGCTCCTCCAACCCCATCAGCAACTGGCTTATGTCGATTGCCGGGGCGAATCCCGATCCTGCCGTCCTTGGCTGTCTGTGTGCAGGAATTGCCGTACTGGCGCTCGCACTATGCGCAATCAGCTGCACCGTCAGCACCAAGGTTTATCGAGTACGCGATCTGTAGCCACACGAGTCTCAATCCGCGAAGGACGCGATCGCCCCCCTCCCCGCAAATCCGTGGCAAAGGGCATGTCCCCGGCGTGCGCCACTGTACTACTTGCGCAGCGGCTTGGGCAGTGGAATGCCGGCGGCGATGACGGCCGCGATGATCATGCAGACGATACCCTTGAGTGGGAAGCACATGAGCAGCAGGCCCACGACCATGACCGGCTGACGCATGACCGCACCCATCGTCGATGCCGTGCAGACGGCGACGCAAAAGACCGGATCTGCGCCGGTGAGGATGGCAAGGCCATAGCCCAGGCTTACGCCCGAGAAGATAACCGGGAAGAAGTGACCGCCGCGCCAACCAAGGTTGATGAGGGCAGGCGTCAGCATGGCCTTAACAAGACCGGTCGCGATAAGCACGCCAGCGGGAATGGTCAGGTAGGTTTCCATGAGTACGTCGGCCTGGGTCTCGCCGGCAAACATGGTATAGGGCAGGACCGTGCCACAGATGGCGAGTGCCAAACCGGCCAGCATGGCCTTGACGACAGGACGCTCCCCTATTGCATGGGACAGTGCCTCGCTTGCATGCTCAGAGACAAAGTACAGCCAGCCGCAGACGGTGCCGATCAACGACAGAGGGACGAGCCAGGTAAGCTCTAGGTTGCCCACCTCGGCGGACTCGAACCTGGGCATGCCCATGCCGCCGCCCACAAGCTGTCCAAGCAGCAGGTAGGTGCCCAGACCGCCGGCAATCGCAATACCGTAGACCACCGTCTTTTGCGCCTTGGGCAGCTTGATGGTGATCTCGCCGGACGCGGACTCATCGTCGGCGTCTTCACCCTGGCCGTCGGTGCTACCGGCAAGCGGCGCCACAAAGCCAAAGACGGGCGCGGTAAAGAGCGCCGTCAGGGCAGCCTGGGTGCCCAGCAACGTGAGCTCCCTAAACTCGGCGCCAAAGCGACGCATGCGGTCGCCGACCCAGCTGCACAGACCGGCGATAACGCCGGTCAGGCCGGCCTCCGGTCCAATGCTTCCGCCAAACAGCAGAGGCAGCAATGCCGCGAGCGAAAGCTTGCCCAGGTTGTCGTACGGGTAGCGCCCGTCTTGCTTAACCTTAGCCATCACCTGGTTGAGGTCATCGGTCTTGGTGCCTGTCATCTTTTCGTACAGACCGATTAACAGGCCGCCCAGCAGGCAGACAAAAAACGGGTACGGCAGAAAGCCAAACGGGCCGCTGGCAAGCTCGGGCGAAGCGACGCCCAGCGCGTGCGGAATCTCGGTCCATAGATAGTCGATACCGTGCTCCATCGCAAAAAAGAACAGCCAGACTGCGGCACCCGCGAGTGCACCGGTCACGGCAACGCTGACCAAAAACAGCGCTCGGTTCGTGGGTTTGGCAAGGTTATCCATCAGGTCCTCCCGCGGTCAAAGTCGACATAGATACGTTTTATTGTAGAGCGAGCGTTACCCGAACGAGCCAACCACCTGCGCCGCAAACGGCACCATTGGGAGCCATAGTGGGGCAGGCTCAAGACTTATCCGTTGATAATCGAGGCAATCTCGCGCAAATCGTCGGCAAAGTAGATGCCGTGCTGGCGCCTCGGGCTCGAAAGCCCCTTATCAATCATGTGCCCGAGCAACGCCTTGAGATCGTTGTAGTAACCGTCCAGGTTATACAGGATGCACGGAGAGCTCAGGTGCCCCAACGACACCGCGGACATAACCTCGGCAATCTCCTCGAGCGTGCCCGTGCCGCCCGGAAATGCGATGAACGCATCGCCGAGCTCGATCATCTTGGCTTTGCGCTCGGCCATGTCGCTCGTCACGATAAGGTCGTCGATTCCGTCGTGTTGAAACTCTGCCTCGAAAAAAAGCTCGGCTCCACACCCGTCACATGTCCGCCTGCCTCGAGTACGCTATCGGCGAGCGCGCCCATCAGTCCCGATTTGGACCCGCCGTATACGAGCGCGTGTCCGTTGGCGCCAATCCAATTGCCCAGCTCCTGCACCGCGGGCAGAAACGCCGGGTCGTTGCCGACGCTCGCGCCCAGGTACACCGTGATGTTCATATGCAATCCCCCTCGTCGTGACGCGCGGCGCCCGTTCTATCGTTGCCGGCGACGGTATTCGCGCACGCGGCGCGACAAATCGGCGAGCTCATCGCGGTCGAGTTCTTCCAAATGCTCAAGATCGTCCATAAAGCGCGCCATGGTGTCCTTTTGGCGCAGTTTAATGAGCGTATTGCAGTAGTTCACCGCCACGCCCGTAAGCATGGCGATATAGAAGATGCTAATGACGCTCAAGACGACGGTAATGGCACGGGCAACCGGTGTCTCGGCCGGAATGTCGCCAAAGCCGATGGTCGAGACCGTCTCAAAGCTAAACCACAGGCCATCGCCAAACGTGAGGGTCGTGGGCTCGGACAGCCAGACAGCCGTCGAGCAAAGCAGATAGAAAATAAGAAACAGGCCCGTGATGCGTGCAAAGCCAGCCTGTCGCAGCACATCGGCAAGCGTCCTGAGCTTTTTCATCGCGACCCCTTCCACGGACAACCAATCACGTTCGCTCGGTATTGTCCCACGCCTCCCCAGCAAACGGAACTAGTCATTGGGGACGTTCTTAAATGACTAGTCGTTTAAGAACGTCCCCAATGACTGCCGGGCGGGAGCGTTTAGTGGTACAGCTGCCGACTGGGCAGGCTGAGCTGGTATCCTTATGCGGTATTGTCTCG
The DNA here is from genome assembly GCA_902476475.1 of uncultured Collinsella sp. Classification (GTDB taxonomy): domain Bacteria; phylum Actinomycetota; class Coriobacteriia; order Coriobacteriales; family Coriobacteriaceae; genus Collinsella. The sequence goes on from CABSDO010000003.1 coordinate 31,934, forward strand.
ATTCGTTAGGATTGCATGTGAGAGCTGCCACTGTCCTTCGTTCAGTTATATGTCGCGCCCTGGCCATTGTGCTTGCCGCGCTTGCCGCACTGAGTTCCATCGCGCCTGTCCAGGCTTTTGCCGATGACTCTAGTCAGCCAGTCAAGACGGTCCGCGTCGGCTGGCTCGTCAGCAACGAGGGCTTCCAGGACGGCACCCCCGGCGAGCGTCTCTCGGGATGGGGTTACGAGTACCTCCAGACCCTGTCGTACTACACGTCCGGCTGGCGGTACGAATACGTCTCCGGCACCTTCACCGAGCTTATGGACATGCTCGAGGCAGGCGAGATCGACCTCATGCCCAACATCTCCTACTCCGAGGAACGTGCCCAAAAGCTGCTCTTTTCCTCGAACCCTGAGGGCACCGAGCGCTACTACATCTACGCCAGGCCCGAGCGTGACGACCTTGCAAAGGGTGACCCTCAAGCACTCCAGGGTCTCACTATCGGTTGCAACCCCGGCGTCATGCAAACCTTCGTTGGCCAGCAATGGCTCGCCAGTGAAGGAATCGCCTGCACATACAAGGAGTATGACGGAGGATCCGATCTCTTTGACGCGCTCGCAAACGACGAAGTCGATGCCGTCATCATGAACGACACAATCTCGTCGCCCAGTGCCTCCCCCATGTTCTACATTGGTTCGAACGACTACTACTTTGCCGTTCCCAAAAGCCGCCCCGACCTGATGGACGACATCAATGCTGCCATGACGGCAATCGCCCGCGTCAACCCACGCTATATCGACGAAGTCAAATCTAGCTACTCAACTCAAAACAGCGGTTCATCATCGCTCAACAGCCCCGAACGTTCCTGGCTCAAAGCAAATGACAACACCATCACGCTCGGCTACATTACGGGCAAACTCCCCTACTGCAACGAGGACGAAGACGGCGAAATGGAAGGCTCGCTCGCATCGCTTGCGACGACGCTACACGATAAATTTGGCATTACGGTCAAAACTGTCGCCTTTGATAGCTACAAGATGATGTCAAAGGCCCTGTCAAAGGGAAGCATAGACGTTGCGCTGCCGGTATACCGAGATTACTGGTTTGCCGAGCAAACAGGCGTTGTGCAGTCGATATCGTTGGGGACCATATCCCTCACCGCCATCCACACCGGCAGCAACCTGAACAAAGACCTTCAGAACATCGCCTGTACCAAATCGTCGTTTGTCAACAAAAATGCACTTGAAAGTCTGTTCCCCACAGCAACCGTAACCGAATACCAATCCGACGATGAAGCGTTCGACGCCCTCAGGAGGGGAACGGCGCACTGCATCGTCGCTCCCAGTTCACGCGTAAAAACCATCGGTGACCGTTACGATCTCGAGGACTGCGAGACGACCGAGCTCCCTGACACCTGTGAGCTCTCGTGCTGGATTTCGCGCGGAAAACCCGAGCTGTTGGGAATCATCAACAAGGGCATCATCAATGCCGGAGAATCGCTCTCCGCAAGCAATTTCTCCTCCACGTCGTACACGGCCCAGGAATCCAGCACGCTTCAATTCCTTTATCGCAACCGCACCGCCATTGCAGCTACCCTCATCGGTATGTTGTCGGTCGGCATCGTCCTGCTCATCTGGGCGCTCGTGCGCGCTCGAACCGAGCGCAAAAAAGCCGATGCTGCCAATGCCGCCAAGACGGCATTCCTCACGCGCATGAGCCACGACATCCGTACGCCGCTCAACGGTATCCTGGGCCTTATCGAGATCGAGGAATTGAAGGAAGGCGATATGCAAGTCGCCCGCGAGAGCCGTGCCAAGGCGCGCGTTGCCGCCAATCACCTGCTCTCGCTGATTAACGACATCCTCGAGATGGGCAAAATCGAAGACCGCAAGCTAACACTGGAACATGCGCCTTTTAACCTCAAAAAGCTCTGTGACGATACGCTGGTGCTGTGCAAGCTCCGCGCATCCAATAACGGCATCACAATGCAGGACAATAGTCTGCCGTACGCCACGGGACCATACATGATCGGCAGTCCCACCCATATCCGACAGATTATGATCAACCTGTTAAACAACAGCATTAAGTACAACAAGCACGGCGGCTCCGTCACCTTTAGCTCAAAGACCAAGCCACTCGATAACGGGCGCGCGCTCTTTTGCTTTAGCGTTTCGGATACCGGCATTGGCATGGCTCCCGAGTTTTTAAAGCATATCTATGAGCCGTTTGCACAAGAAGGTGACAATGCGCGCAGCAAGTTCCAAGGAACCGGCATGGGCATGCCAATCGTCAAGTCACTTATTGAACTGATGGGCGGCACGATTGAGATTTCGAGTGAGGTTGGCGTGGGGAGTACGTTCAACGTCCAGATTCCGCTCGATATCGACAAGAACCCTCAGGCAGGAGAACGTGCGGACGGCCAGGCAAACAGCTGCTCGCTTGCCGGCATGAACGTCCTTTTGGCAGAAGATAACGAGCTCAATGCCGAGATTGCCCAGGCGCTGCTCGAAAGCGAAGGCATTGTCGTAACTCGCGCCGCCGATGGCAACGAAGCGGTCGACCTATACGTTGGCCGTCCCGCCGGCAGCTTCGATGCGATTCTGATGGACATCATGATGCCGGGCATGGACGGCTACGAGGCAACCCGCGCGATTCGCCTGAGCGAGAAGGTCGATGCAGCCGACATCCCCATCATCGCGCTCACCGCCAACGCCTTCGCCGAGGACGCCAAGGCGGCACACGACGCCGGCATGAACGCCCATCTGTCCAAACCGGTCGACTTTAACAAGCTCAAAAACATGCTCGCCCGCATCAAGAAATACGGAGCTGTTTCGATATAGTTTGTGCTCAACCACCATACGCAGCAGAAAGGAAGCCAATGATGTTTAGGCCCTTACGTCGAAAGAAACGCGCCATCACTGACGAGGTAGCGCGCGAACTGCTCGCTACCTGCAAGCGCGGCGTCTTTGCCGTCAACGGCGACGATGGCTACCCGTACGCCATTCCCGTCAACTACTTCTTCGACGCCGAGCACGACAAGATCTATTTCCATGGCGCCAAAGCCGGCCACAAGGTCGACGCACTCAAGCGCGATGACAAGATCTGCTTTACCGTTTACGGTAACGAGTGGTACAAGGACGATGACTGGGCTCCCTACGTTATGAGTACCGTGGTCTTTGGCCGTTGTCGCCTGGTAGATGAGGCGCCTGCGTTTATCGAGGACAAAGTCCGCCAGCTCGCGCTTAAGTACTACCCTTCTGCCGAAGAAGTCGAGGAGGAAATCGCCAAAGACATCAAGGGCGTCCAACTCTACGAGATTTCGATTGAGCATCTTTGCGGCAAGCAGATTCAGGAGAAGTAAGCCCCTCAACAGGCCTCATCAATAGCAATATGGCCCGGCTCCAACCCACCTCGGAACCGGGCCATATGCTTATGAAGCGTCGGCGGCTATGTGCGCAAGCGCCTCAACGAGCTCTTGCGAGCTCACAGGCTTGCTCAGGTGCGCGTTCATGCCCGCCTCACGCGAAAGCCTGCGGTCGTCGGCAAAGGCGTTGGCGCTCACGGCAACAATCGGCGTGGTCGCGGCATCCTCGCGATCGAGTGCTCGAATCCGACGCGTGGCCTCAAGGCCATCGATACCGGGCATCATGATGTCCATCAACACCGCGTCGTACTCGTACGGCGCGCTCGCGGCAAACATCTCGACGGCAGACTCGCCATCCTTAGCATGCGTCACGATGGCACCGGCACGGCTGAGCGTAAACTGCGCGATCTCGGCATTCAGATCGTTATCCTCTACGAGCAAAACGCGCAAGCCCTGGAGCGCATCGCCGTCTCCCGCATCCGCGGGAACTGCCTGAGGAATCTCGGAGCGGTCGCACTTCTCGAACGGTAGGCGGATGGTAAACGTCGTCCCCTGCCCCAAGACACTCGTAAAGTTCATGGTTCCGCCCATAAGCTCGACCAACTGTTTTGCGATAGGCGCGCCCAGGCCAGTTCCCGATGAAGCGCCTTCCACCTGTTGCTCCTCGCGACAAAACGGCTCGTAGAGGTGCTGTTGGAACTCCTCGCTCATACCAATACCGTTGTCGGCGATCGTGTATTCATAGACGGGGACGCCATCCGCTGGCTCCACCTCGCGGCACACCAGGCGAACATAGCCGCCCTGGCGATTGTACTTGACGGCATTGCCGGCAATATTGAGCAACAAGCGCTTGAGGTGCGTCACACTCACCCGTGCATAGGGATGATCAAGCGTCTGCTGATCGCAGATAATTGTCACCAGACGCTCCTCGGCCTGGCGCTCCAGAATATCGCGCACTTCACAGTTGAGGACCACCAAATTTATGGGTACGAGGTTCAGGTCGACCTGTCCGCTCTCCAGGCGACTCATATCCAGGGCCTCGTTGGCAAGGTCGAGCAGCAGTCCCGATGCCGTCCAGATCTTTGAGCGGCACTCGGTCTGCTTTTGCAGATCGTCCGCATTGGCATCGCCGACCTCGACCATGCCGCGAATACCGTTGATGGGCGTGCGCAGATCGTGGCTCATGCGGCGCAAAAACTCCGTCTTTGCCGAGTTGGCAGACGAGGCCTCACGCGCTGCCTTTGCCAGCTTGTCGCCATAGTCGCGCTCCTGCTGCAGCAAGTCCGTCAAACGTCGACGATCAGCGCGGCGACGCACCATCACAACAACGGCTATAACACCGCTGTAGAGCACCAGCACGCCGGCAGCAACAGCCGCGACGACCTCAAAGTAGCGCCGCGCCGAGGCATAGGTGTACACGTAGAACCCGCGCGCTTTTCCAAATGTGCCCAAATACCACTCGCCGCTGGCGTTGACCAGTCGGACTTTGCCGGGCAGGCATCGATCCTTAATACCGTCGACAATAAAGACATCCGTTGCAGGCAGATTGAATACGCCCAATATGGTGGGTTCAACGGCATTGGTCGCAACGACCTTGCCATCGCTTTCGATCACGATATTGCCACTGTCGATGGTCTCATAACCACCGAGCAGGCTCTGCAGTTTGAGCGTATTGCTTGCAACTGCCTTCGCGCTCTGATGCCTGACCGCGATAACGATGCCCTCGCCATCTTGCCGGGTCACGCAACCAATGTCTGCAACCGAATCATCCGAAAGCGTAATGCGGGCGGTATAGGACTTAAGCGGATGGACCGCCACCTCCAGCACGGGTGCTTCCTTGAGATACGTAGCGAGCGACTCGTAGCCCACGCCATCCGTCGAGGACTCGGACACCAAATTGCCCGATGCGTCCGTCACGATCAGTGCGCTCACGTTGAACTGGTCGGCATATTGCTCCAGCATGGCGTTATCCACCGAACCGTCGCGCTCCATATCGCGCGCTGTCTCTCCGGCGATCTCCATAACGCGAATCAAGTTTTTGGTCGTATAGGCGCTATTGAATGCATCGTAGGAAAGGCTCTGCGTCGCCACGTAATCGACAACGTCGGCAAAGCGCTGCTCGGCCTGAGCTGTCGTGTAGCCGTAGCTCATCATGCCGGCAACAACCGAGAGCGCTATCCCCAGCAGGGCGACAAGGAGCCATGCCCCTGTCGAACGATTGCCCCGCTCCTGAACGGCGTGGTCGGGTGCATCGATCATGACAGGCCCTCCATATTCAAAAATGGCGAAGGGTCATCAAAGTACTTTGACACCAGACGTTCCATGGTGCCATCGGCAAGCATTTCTTGGTAGGCACGGGTGAGTTTAACGTCGATGCCGCGCGTATCATTGATATCGAAAGCAGTGCCCAAACCAACCTCTAGCAGCGGCTCATCCAAAATGCGATACGTTACGCCATAGTCTTTTTCGTAGGTGAGCAGCGAGGACTCATGCGCGGCGATGGCGTCGACCAGACCTTCGACGAGCGCCGGGTTCAGATATGAGCGGTCCGAAAAGCAGTAGAGTTCTTTGATCTGCGGAACGTTTTCATTTGTACGATTGAGCAAAATGTCCTCGGGCTTGGTGGTGGACTGGACCGCCACGACTTTATCCTCAAGATCGGCAAGCGTGTAGATATCGCTCTGGGGATCGACCGCGGCTACCTGGCGGCTCGCAAGGTACGGGCCGGCCCAACGATACTCGTTTTCGCGACCCGTCATGCTAAAGCTGCCCATGACACAATCGAGTTCGCCGCTCGCCAGCAGCTCTTTCTTCTTTTCCCAATCGATCAGCTGGTATTTTGGCTTGTAGCCAATGCGAGCCAAAGCCTCGGTTAATATCTCGACATCCAGGCCAACGATATCGCCGTACTCGTCGGTATACACAAACGGTGGATAGAGGTCGCTGCCGACGTTGAGCGTCTTGAGGTCGTCGTCTTTGACTTGCGAGGCGTCCAAACCTTCTAATGCAGACGTCGAGGCTTCGTCATTACGCCCAGAACAGCCAGCTATCGCTACGACAAAGGCGCACGCTACCGCAAGCGCAACAAACAACGATATGGCAACCGAGCGACGGGGTCTTTTCATCGAGCTCCAGACGATCCTGTTTACAGACTGAAATGGTAGAAAATAATAGCAAACAAAACCACACGAGTGCCCAATGGTTGCAGGCGTTTTACCATGCGGGGCCTTCCAGCCGACTTGGCAGAAGGCCCCGCATGCAGTGCTCACTTACCGTGTATTAAAAACGTAGCGGTCCAGGCGGTCGCACGCCTCCCTTACGCGCGAAAGCGGCAGCGCCAGATTCACGCGAATGTGGCAGGGCCCGTGGAACGGACGGCCGTCCTGATACCCCACGCCCACGCGCGCCCCCTCGTCGAGCAACCACTGAATATCGCGGCCATGCTCGCGGCACCACTCGGTGCAGTCCAGAAACACCATGTACGTGCCCTGCGGACGTGAATAGGACACGCCCTCAAAATGCTCGTCCACGTAATCGCAGAAGTACTCGATATTGTCGGCAAGCACCTGGTTGAGCTCGTCCACCCACTCGTAACCTTGCGGCTGGTAGGCACCGATAAGCGCATGCATAGAGAGGACGTTCATCTCGTTGTAGTGAGTCTTGTTGGACACGGCGCACGCGCGGTCACGCAGCGTCCCGTTGTAGACAATGTGGTAGCTGCCGACCAGGCCCGCCAGGTTAAACGTCTTGCTCGGCGCATAGAGGGCGACCGTGCGCATGCGGGCATCCTCGCTCACCGACTGCGTCGGGATATGCTTGTGCCCCGGCAGGATGATATCGGACCAAATCTCGTCCGATATCACCACGCAATCGTGCTGGCGATAGATGTCCATGGCGCGCTCGATCTCGTCGCGCTCCCATACACGGCCGCAGGGATTGTGCGGCGAGCAGAACACCGCAGCATGGATGTGGTTTTGGGCGAGCTTGTGCTCCATGTCCTCAAAGTCCATACGCCACACGCCCTGATCGTCGAGCTTAAGCGGGCTGTGGACAATGTGATAGCCCGCGGCCTCAATGGACTTGGTAAAGCCGATGTAGGTAGGGCTGTGGACCAGCACCGCATCGCCCGGCTGAACATACGCACGCAGCGTCGACACGACACCGCCCAGCACGCCGTTTTCGTAGCCGATATGCTCCGGCGCCAAGCCCTCAACGCCGTTGCGACGGCTCTGCCATTCGATGATGCGGTCGAAGTACTCGGGGCGCGGATTGAAATAGCCAAACATGGGGTGCTGGGCACGCTGAATGATGTACTCCTGGACCGTGGGCACCGTGGCGAAGTTCATGTCCGCCACCCACATGGGAATGCGATCGAAGCCCTCGTCGGGTGCGTTTGGAGCCATGCCGGGGATCTCACCCCAAGAATCAACGGCGATGGAGTCCATGCCGTGGCGGTCGATAAGCGAGCTAAAGTCGTATTTCATGCTGAGCTCCCGTGCGAAGTGATTGTTTTGGTAGGCGTTATTGTCCACCAGCGTGGGCGGTTTTGGCGCGGAGTTTGGCGCTTAATTTGACGGGTGCGGACGAATGGCTGGTTAGTCTTGCGCGTCGTTGACGGCGACTACGGTTAGCTGGGTTTCGTCGACCGTAAACGATATGTCGAGCCCGGCGTAGGCCAGATGGTAGACGCGGTTTGGTTCGTGCTTGCTGCCCGCGCGGCGCGGATCTTGGCGTAGAACCTCGACCAAGCCGGGGAGCTTTGCGGGCGGGACCATATCCTGCAGTGCTTGCGGAAACTTAACATCGAGCTCTTGCCACGGAGCATCCTCGATCCAGCCGCCGGTCGCATCCAAGTGGCAGTCCGCAAACGGAATGTAGGGCTTAATGTCGTAGATGGGCGTGCCGTCGCGCAGATCGGCCCCCAGCACATAGATGATGGGGCCATCGTCGGTGAGCTCGACACGATCGAGCTTGACGCAGGTGAGACCGATGGGATTAGGGCGAAACGGGCTGCGCGTGGCGAAGACGCCCACACGCTCGGCTCCACCCAGGCGCGGCGGACGCACAGTTTTCGACCATTTTGCGTTGGTGCCGGACCTGTCCTGCGACTTGGCATCGGCAACTATGTCCTTAGCCGTGCCGCCGGGCGTTCCGTTTTCGAAGCGCCACAGCAGCCACAGGTGAGAGAAGGAGTCCAGACCCTCAACCGCTGCATTGGAGGCAAATTCCGGCTCAAAAACGATGCGTCCCTGCAGATGGGGCGCCAAAAAGCTGTTGCGCGGAATGCCGAACTTCTGCGGCAGGTCGGTATGTATGTGTGCAATAGGTTCCATGCCGGTCATTGTACGGCATGGAGGCGTGGGGCGTTGCGCGCAATTCTTCGCCGCGGACTCCTGTCATGCAACCAACGGTTGCTTGGAAGGGCGCCTGCCGCCGCGTATGCTTAAGCCATCAACCAGCAGAAAGGAGCCGCTATGGCCTTTGCAGAAAAGCTCATCGCTGTCCGTCGCGCCCATCACCTTACCCAGGAGCAGCTCGCCGCCAAACTCTTCGTCACACGCCAAGCCGTCAGCCGTTGGGAACGCGGCGAGGTCACACCGGGCATCGACATGATGAAGCTCATTGCCGCCGTAACCGGCGAGCCGTTGTCCCACCTGCTCGAAATGCCCGAGCATTATTGTCAGAGCTGCGGCATGATACTCACGCCCAACGACTGCGGCACCGATGCCACGGGCGCCACGACCGACCATTACTGCAAGTGGTGCTACGACCACGGCAAGTACACCTACGACACCACCATGGAGGCGATGATCGAGGATTGCGCCCCGCGGCTGGCGCAAAACACCGGCATGTCGCTCGACGAAGCCGTCTCGCTCATGGGCGCCGTCCTGCCGCAACTGGAGCGCTGGCGCACCGTGCAGGAAAACGAGGAGCGCTACGGCTCCGAAGCGCGGGTGCGCTATGGCGATGAGGCTATCGATGCAGCAAACGAAGCACTGCTGGATATGGACCCCGAGACATGGAACGACATGAAGGAACTTGAACGCGCTATTCTGGGTCAACTCTCGATTGCCATGGGCGATGGCGATGCGAATGGAAGCGAGGCTCGCAAGCTTGTCGCGATGCATCGTCGCTGGATTGCTCTCAACTGGGGATGCGAGCCCCAGAACGAAGCGTACCTGGGCCTCGCCCACGGCTATCTTGCCGACCAGCGCTTTATCGACTACTACGACAAGCCCTGCGGCACCGGAGCTACGGCGTTTCTGGTCCAGGCCATCGAGTCGTCTTTGGCGCCTGCATAGACCGCGGCGGCTTTGGGTATTTCAATCGAAACCTCAACCGATTGGAGACCCATGGCTACTAATCACGAGCTCGTGCTCTACGTTATGACCGGCTGCCCGTATTGCATAAAGGTCAAGCGCTTTCTGGCCGATAACGGCGTGACCATTCCCGAGCGCAACATCTCAACCGACCCCGAAGCCGAGCAGACACTCATCGCCGTCGGCGGAAAACGCCAGGTTCCCTGCTTGTTCATCGACGGCAAGCCGCTCTACGAGTCGAGCGACATCATCGCGTGGGTGCAGAAGAACCTGCTCTAGCGTGCTATTGCGGTCGGCCGGCCCCAACGCCCCAACCCATACGACCCAAACATGTGCGTCAGCATCCAAAGTCGACATTTTTCGACATCTTTGGATGCTGACGTACAGCTTTTTGTGGCTAGTCATTGGGGACGTTCTTAAATGACTAGTCGTTAAAGAACGTCCCCAATGGCTAACTAGCCGTGGAAGCGGGCTATGGGTGCGAGTGGCTGCTCGCGAAAGACGCGCTCGACGGCGGCGCGGTATTCGTCAACCTTTTTGGTCTTACGTACGAGCTTGTGAACGGTAGCGGGGTCAGCGAAGGCGCATTTGGCGTAGAACCACCACTCCTTCATGCGAAAGACCGCGTTGCCGCCAATCTCTTCTGCATATGCCGCAAACAGCGTGTCGTGGAAGCGCTGCAGCTCAGCAGCCGTTGCAGCAGGGCCGCCCTTGACCATGCGAGCCAGCGCGGGGTTCGCAAGCAAGCCACGCCCCAGCATCACATGGCGTGTACCGGGATAGGCCTCCACCAGCGCGTCCACGTCCTCAAGATCAAAGATGTCGCCGTTGTATGCCACCGGGAACGGCGCGCGCTCCAGCGTCTCGCCGTAAAACGCTTTGCGCGGCGAGCCCGTGTAACGATCCTTTTGCACGCGCGGATGCACGATTAGCTCTGCCAGCGGCATGCGACAGTACAGGTCAAGCACGCGCTCGTATTCGTCGTCACTCTCCAGCCCCAGCCTGGTTTTTACCGACACCGGCAACGGCGAACGTTCGCACACATCGCTCAAGAACACTTCGAGCTCGTCCAAGTGGCGCAAAAAGCCCGAGCCCTTGCCCTTGGCGACAACCGTCCCCGAGGGGCAACCCAAGTTGAGATTGACCTCGCGATAGCCCATGTCGGCGAGCACCTGTGCCGCCCACACAAACTCGTCCGCGTTCTTGGACATCAACTGAGGCACCACGTTGAGCCCCTGGTTATTGGCAGGATCGATCTCCTTAAACGCCTTGCCGCCAAAGCGGTTTCCCACCCGCGGCGGCGGCAAAAACGGCGTGTAATAGCAATCGAGCGCACCGAAGCACTCCGCATGCACGCGACGGAACACATGCCCGGTAATCCCCTCCATAGGGGCAAGCGAAAGAATCATCTACTCTTCTCTCATATCAACGGATGTGACAAAGGAACCGCCCCCTTGTTACATGCATTATGCCTTGTGCTTCAGATGATTCACAAGGCAGAGGTAGCTGCTTGACGATAATCACCCTTCCATCCGTCGCCTTACGCAACGAAGGTGAATGCTTTTCCGCGAAGTGAACGGGTGAAATCGGACCCTCGATGCATCGACACTTTGGGAAGGCCAATTCCTGCGGTTTTATCACTCAAATCCTGCGGTTTTAGCGTCGAAAAACGTGGGTGCTTCAGGGGTCCAAATTAGGTCGTTCACTTCTCGGGAAACCATTCACCTTCGATTTGCTGTTTGCGGGCATCGGAAGCGGCTTCATGCTCCAAAAGACGACGTTCGCGATCAAACGATCACCAACAGCACGCTGTTGACCGCTATGTATGAACAACAGACATCCTCCACTCATCTATACTCAAGAGCGTGTGCGCATCGCCCCCGAAAAACGATGAGAGCCGAGGCCCCCATGCAGCAACTCACCGAACAAGAAAAGAAACGCATCCAGCGGTACTGCACATACCCCAAGATCGCAGCGACCGCACTCGTCATGTCGTTCGTAGCATGCCTGTTGATGTTGTCGCTCCAAATGATCAACGATATCGCGTTCCACCAAAAGGAATTCCAGCCCGCGGGCATATATACCGCCATCGCACTCACCGTAATCGAACTCGCCATCTTTTGCTATTGCGCTCTTGCGCCGCGCTTTGGAATGCAGGGCAAACAGTGGAAGGAACTGCAGAGCAGGCTTGCGGTGGCCCAGACCAACAAGGACCATTCCGCGGAGGTCGCCGGCGTGCTTGCCACGCAAGCTGCCGGCCGCCTGCTCAAGAACAGTGATAACGATCTCGCGCGCAACCTGGGCGGCGCCGCGGAGGTCGCCGGCGCCGTAGGGGCAGTCGCCACGGCGGCAGACGTGCTAGCCGAGACCTCGAGCAATGCCGAGGCCATGGCAAACGCATACGGCGTGATGATTCCAAACGTCAAGAAGCAGATCATAGCTCTCGCGGTGTTGCCCGCCATTGTGCTGCTTGGCGTCTACATCCCGCAGTTTGTCCAGGGAAATAACGAGCTTCAGGCAAGAAAGGCTGCAGCCGCCGAGCAGCTCGCCATCGCGCAGGATGCCTTGGAGCCCGTGTGCGAACGCGTCGCCGCAGACGACCCGTACGAGTCGTATCACGACTACGGCTACCGCATTATCGGCTATCTGCGCGACAATGACCCTGGCGCTCAAGCAGCCTATGTCTACCTTTCTTTTGATGCAGACGGCATGCTCACGGACGTCGATTACACCAGTCAGATCGACCCCGAGGCAAGCCTTGCAGACAATCTCGCTCGCGCCGAGCAGGACATCGCGACACTCTGCGCCCCGCTCAACGGGCTGGACATTTCCGTTGCCACACCGGGCATCCTCACGCCATGCAGCCTGTCGGATGAATTTAAACAGGCATTTTTAGCCGGATCCCTATATGAAGAAATCAGCATCAAGACGGAGGACGAATCTATCAAGTCGTACTACACCTTTGACACCGAAGCCGCAGAAGAATTCGACGAATACACCCATCCGGAAATTAGGCTCATGCTCTCTGCAAAGAAACACTAGGGGGCTACACTCTGGTTGCCGCTCGCGAACGCCGCCAATATAGCGAAGTCTAATACTTTTCCGAGAAGTGAACGACCGTTTTTGGACCCCCGAAGCATCGACATTTTCTGACGCCAAAACCGCAGGATTTAACAATCAAAACCGACGCTCCTATAAGTTGTCAAGAGGCAGTTTGCGGGAGCGCTC
>CABSDO010000004.1 GCA_902476475.1 uncultured Collinsella sp.
AACAAATCCAAGTTAGACCATTTCAAATGGTTCGATGTCTGCCCGGATGCGACACAGCTTGTGTGTCCATCCTCGCAGTATCCGGTTCTCAAGGTGCACGCTTTGCGGCTGATCCGGTCCGACCGGGCCGCGCGGCAAGGAGATATATTGCCAGACCGGAGGGCCCCCGTGGGCGGGAATCGCGCACTCCATATTTTGTTCACAAATGAATATGTCCCTCAGTCGCATCACTGAGGTTAAAACTGAAGCATTAGCTTCTGATATTGGCGATGACCAGCTGGTTTATAGGTGTTAAGGCATCGGTCATCTCTGGAGCGCTACTTTACTCCAAAGGCATCAGCTATTTGTTTCCCATCGGTAAAAGGCGGGTTTTGTTCGCCAAGCGTTCTTATATATAGATGGATACGGGTTCGAACCCATGAAAGGGCGACAAAAAAAGACGGCCAACCGAAGTTGACCGCTTTCTATTCTATGCTGGAGCATCCAGAGGGTGCTTCCGAACTCGTTTTCTCGCTGCCATTCATGCTTTCGAAGCATCTTTCGACCTTCGCAGTCTCATGTTTTGAGAATCTGCCGTGTTTATCACTGTTATCAATGAGTGTGTGGAAGTGATCCTCATACAGATTCATGCGATCCGCCAGAGAACTGAGAAGCATCTTTCTGCAGCCCTCATTGTCTACCCTCGCATCTCTCAGGTCTTCCGGAAATTCACAAGCAGTCTTAGGGTCAATTTGTTTCTGCTTTCAGAGACTTGTTTGAGAGTTTTTAAAGACAGTTCAAAACAATAAGCGAGACACCATAAAGCAGAGCAAGATGTGCCGGATAGAAAATGTAGAAGAAATATTTCAGCTTCAGCCCTCGCTTGCCATTATAAAGATTGATAAGCAACAACGAAATTATCGCGGCAGCAACATCAGGATTAAAAATATTAGCTGTAGTGAACTCAAATCCGCCGCCAATTATATGGCATGACGAAAAGAGCACTGCACATACTGCAGCAAAGAACATCTTTGCTTTGCTGTCGTGGAATAAATAGAATGCAGCCACAAGCAGAATGCCATACGCACCGCCATCCAGCTTAGTGTATTCAGCTGCCAGTGCTGTCAAAACAATCAGAGCAATTTCTGCAATGTGCCTCTTCCATTTTGAAAGACTTTGTATCTTTTCCAGAATAATCAAAAAGACCAAGGAAAGCAGGAGCTCATACATAACATTCTGTTGCCGAAGGTCAAATAGCTGCCCGGTTTGAACGAAATCGTATATGGGCTCCGCAATGATTGCGAAGACAAGCATATTTCGCAGGTACTTCTTTATGTCATGAGTATGCAAAAATCCCTCAACTATCAAAAAGCAAAATAAGGGAAATGCAATTCTGCCAAGAACATGAAGCACATCCGAAGCCTCGCTTAGAATCGCCCACTGTTCGTCTGATATCTGATTGTACGATGCGTGAGTCATGATTCCATTGGTCAGGACGATCCTGCTTACATGATCGAGAACCATCGAGATGGCCGCTGTTATCTTTAATGTGCTGCCGCTAATTCCGTATCTATCTGTTTTCATTTCTTTTTCCTTTCTTTGGGTGGGCCGTCAGGGGTTCAGCCTGCTTCGCAGGCGGCCGCTGCGGCGCTTTCGCGCCTTGCGCGCTGCGCTGGCAAACGCTCGCGCGTTTACTCAGCTCCGCGCCCCGACGGGTTCGAACCCATGAAAGGGCGACAAAAAAGACGGCCAACCGAAGTTGACCGTCTCAACAATCTTTGGGTGGGCCGTCAGGGGTTCGAACCCTGGACCTTGGGATTAAAAGTCCCCTGCTCTGCCAGCTGAGCTAACGGCCCGCGGGTGGCATTGTACCACGGTCTGGGACTATTCCCAACTCCATTGGCCGTTCTGGAAAATCACAACTTCACGTCCATCAGGCGTAATGCCCGTAATATCGATGTCGTCCGTGCCGATCATAAAATCGACGTGCGTGCTCGAGACGTTAACACCATGCTCCAGGAGCTCCTCCTTAGACATGTCGTACCCACCCTCGATGCATTCGGGGAAACCGACACCTAGCGCGAGATGGCAGCTAGCGTTCTCGTCATAGAGCGTATCGTAGAACAGAACACCACTTTCGCGGATCGGCGTGTTCTTGGAAATGAGCGCGACCTCTCCCAGGTGAGCAGCGCCCTCGTCAGTATCGATGATACTTGCGAGCGTTGCCTTGCCCACGCGGGCGTCGTAGTCCACCACGCGGCCGCCCTCGAACTTAATCCAAAAATCGTCGACTTTATTGCCGTGGTGGATGAGCGGCATGGCCGAGTACACGATACCGTCAGCGCGCATGCGATCGGGCGAAGTGAAGACTTCCTCGGTGGGAATGTTGGGGAAGAAGGGGTGCCCATCGGGCGTCTTGCCCTTGCCGCCGGCCCACTCGTGACCCTTCGTCATGCCAATCGTCAGATCGGTTCCATTTGCCGCGGTGTAATGCAGGCAGTCGAAACGATTGTCGTTCAGGAAACGCAGGTTCTTTTCGAATGCGGCGTCATGGAGCTCCCAGTCGCTCTCTGGGTCCTGGCCATCGGCGCGAGCGGTGTGCAGAATCGCATTCCACAGCTTATAGATTGCAACCTCATCGGCGTCTCCCGGGAACACCTCGCGCGCCCAAGCCACGACCGGAGCGCCGGCGATGCACCACGGATTGATGTTGTAATCCAGTCCACGGCGGAAAACTTTGCACTGCGTGTTCTTTGCCTTAGAAGCTGCAGCGGGCTTAGCGGGATCGATGCCCTTAAGGGCGGCGGGGTCCGCACCCTCGATAAAGATAAAGCAGGCACCGTCCTGGGCCAGGGAATCCAGCTGCAGGCGCTTCCACTCGGGCGTCTGCTCAAAATAGCTTTTCTCGACATGCTCGTACGTGAGCCTCGTCACGGCATCATCGGCCCAGATGACCGTCACGTGGCCGGCGCCGGCAGCATAGGCCTCCGCGACCACCACGCGCGCAAACGGCGCGCACTCAACCGGAGACTGAACGACAACCTCCTGGCCGGGCTTAACGTTTACGCCCTTGCGGACAACCAGGCGCGCATAGTTTTTAATCTTGGGCTCCAGGGACTTCATACCCTCCAGGGCCTCTTCGACCGTCAGGGCAGCTCGAATCATGTGCCACTCCATCTATCTATAGAACAGTAAAAAGGCGCGCCGCAAAACGACGCGCCTTATATCTTAGCGATAAGTATGTATGCAAACGCTACTTCTTCTTGGAGTCCTTCTTGTCCTCCTCGGCAGCTGCGCGCTCGATAAGAGCGTTGAGCTTGTTCTCGGACATGCCCTCGGCCTGCGCGCGGTACATGTTGCGCAAGGGACGAATACGAGCGAAGTCGTAGATAAAGTCACCTAGGATGATGACATAGGACAAAACGATGCCGACCATCTGGACAGGGCTGGACACCATGCCAGCGGGAGCGAAGTACAGCGAGGCCCAAATTGCCACGACGAGCACCATGCCAATGGCGAGCACAATCCACCAGATGCGACGGCGCTTGGTGTAGTCCTCGTCCTGCTTGAGGAGGATATTCGACACCGTATAGATGCGGTCCTCCTTGGCGCGCTGCTTAGCCTTGCGGGCGCGCTTCTCCTCTTTAGAGAGGCCCTCGAGGTTCTCGCCCTTCTCGAGCTCTTTGCGGCGTGCCTTAGACGAAGCCGGCACGACGCGAACGGAGCTCGCTGCTTGGCGGGCGGGCTTAGCAGATGCGGCAGACTTGCGCGCAACCCCGGTAACTTCGTGGGATTGCGTGCGCTTGTTCGTGGCGCTACGGGTACTCACTTATGCGTTCTCCTTCATGCTTGTGAACTGGGAGCCCGTGATGATCTGGAAGGCCTCGCGATAGCGCTCGGACGTGCCATCGATGACCTCGGCGGGCAGGTGCGGGGTCTCCCCCGTCATATCCCAGTTGGCCTTGAGCCAATTGCGGACGAATTGCTTGTCGTAGCTAGGCTGGATCTTGCCCTCCTCGTAGCTGGCAGCAGGCCAGAAACGGCTGGAGTCGGGCGTGAGGCACTCGTCGATCAGCGTGACCTTGCCATCGATGACACCAAACTCGAACTTGGTGTCGGCAATGATGATGCCACGGGTCGCGGCGTACTCGGCAGCGGCCTTGTAGATCTTGAGGGAAAGGTCACGAATCTGCGTGGCGATGTCCTCGCCCACGATCTCGCAGCAACGCTCGAACGAGATGTTCTCGTCGTGGTCACCGATCTCGGCCTTCGTGGACGGCGTGAACAACGGCTCGGGAAGCTTGGAAGCCTCGGTCAGGCCCTCAGGCAGCTGGATGCCGCAGACGGTGCCGTTCTCGTCGTAGGTCTTCTTGCCCGAACCGGTCAGATAGCCGCGGACGATGCACTCGATAGGAATCGTCTGGGCCTTCTTAACCAGCATGGCGCGGCCAGCGAGGTAGTCACGATACTCAGCAAACTCCTCGGGGAAATCCGCCGGGTCGATGGAAACGAGATGGTTGGGGACGATGTCGGCAAACTTATCGAACCAGAATGCCGAGATGCGATTGAGCACCTCTCCCTTAAACGGAATCTCGTCGGGAAGAATGAAGTCGAACGCAGAAATGCGGTCGGTGGCGACCATCAGCAGGTTTTCACCGGCATCGTAAATATCACGAACCTTGCCACGGGAATCCGGACGACGCTCCATCGTTGTCACGTGAGTCACTCCTTACCTAAATACGACAGAAATGCGGGTTCTTTCCCGCATGTTTTCGCAAACTCGGAGCGGCAGGGACGCGGCCCCTCCTTCACCGAATAGCGAAAAGCTAGTGCTCCATTGTAGTAGATGCCGCGTCCGCCGTGTGCTCGCGGGGCAGATGAATTGTAAAAGTCGTACCCTTTCCAAGCTCCGACTCCACGGATATGTAGCCATGGTGACGCTCGACGATCTGCTTGGTCACGGCGAGGCCGACGCCCAGGCCGCCAGCTTCGCGGGCGCGGCTGGCATCGGCGCGCCAAAACCGCCCGAAAATGCGCGACAGATCGTCCTTGGCAATACCGATGCCGGTATCAGAAACGGCAATGCTGACGTGCCTGCGGTCACTGAGCACCGACACCACGACCCAACCGCCCTCGGGGGTGTAGCGCATGGCGTTGCTCATGAGGTTGATAACACATTGCGTGATCATGTCGGGATCGGCCTCGACGACATCGTCGTGCCCTTGGGTTTCATCTGCAAAGCGAAGACGAAGGTCACGGTCGGCAAACAGACGCTCCTGGCCGTTCACAATCGATCGCACGAACGGAACCATGTCCACCGGTTCTAGATTGAGCGGAGCCGTGCTGTTTTCCATACGCGATAGGTCGAGCATCTGCTGCACCAGACGAGCCAGGCGACGCGTCTCGGAAGCAACGGTCTCCAGGTGTTCGTCGTCGGTGGGATACACACCGTCTTGCATGGCCTCGACCGTTGCAAGCATGGCCATGAGCGGCGTGCGCAGCTCGTGGGCAACATCAGAGGTCAGGCGCTTCTCGTGCTTCATATCTTTCTCGAGTGAGGTGGCCATCTCGTCGAAGGTCTCTCCCAGCTGATCGATCTCGTCATCACCGCGCAGTCCCGTGCGAGCCGACAGGTCGCCGTCACGGATTTGCTTTGCGGTACTGGTGATGCGATGAATCGGCTTGGTGAGCATGCGCGACACGAGCGATCCGATAACGACCGAAATGCAGATTGCAACAACCGCGGCGAGGGCCATGGCGTTAAAGGTCTTCTCCCTAAACGCAGAGTCCGCCTTGGTGAGCAGCGCGTCGGAGCCGATGGCCCACAGCTTTACCTGTCCGACATGCTCGCCGGAAGACGTTACAATCTCGACGTTAGCAACGCTATCGGAGTCGGTTGGAGCAGACGAGACCGGGCTATGCGAGGCCTTTTTACCGCTCGAGCTGCTCGACGGCGATTCGCTCTCGCGTACATCGGCGGTCGCGCTTGCCGAGGGCCAGGAATCGTCATAAACGATCACGCCCTTTTTATTGACGACCTGCATACCCAGATCGTCGGAAACCAAACTCGACGTTGCGACCGTGCGCAGTTCCCCCGCGGTCCAAGAGCCGTTTTCCTCATATGAGGTTGCCAACTTCTCGGCAGCGGAATTTGCGATTTCGACGATATTGGAGCGCGTGTAATCCGAAAAGACCGTGCCCCACACAACAGAGACAACGCCCACCAGCACCAATACCGTCATGAGCGATGTCAGAGCAAAAGCAAGTGCCATGCGCGAGGGATAGCTCATCGTTGGCCGTGAATCGGAACGAGGCGTGTTCCAACTAGCCTTGGAACCCGCCTCGCTCTCCTGCTTGTGCTTTTGTCCGATTTCAAAGCGCGCAGGTGTCATATGTGATTTCCCTATTTCTCGTCCGACTTATCGGTCTTGGCCGGAGCCTCGAAGCGATAGCCAACACCATGGACGGTGTAGAGCCACTTGGGCTTCTTGGGATCATCGCCCAGCTTGGCGCGAAGATTCTTCACATGGCTATCGATGGTGCGCTCATAGCCCTCAAAGTCATACCCGAGCACTTTCTCGACCAGCTCCATGCGGTTATACACACGGCCGGGATGGCGGGCGAGCGTGGTGAGCAGCTTGAACTCGGAAGCCGTCAGATCGACTTCCTTGCCCTCGACTAAGATCTTGTGGCCCGAGATATCGATGACCAGATCGCCGAAGTCGAGCACCTCGACGGCGGGCTCGTCGGCCTGATGGGCACGGCGGAACAGAGCGCGAACGCGGGCGACGAGCTCGCGCGGCGAGAATGGCTTAATCAGATAGTCGTCGGCGCCGAGCTCAAGACCGATAATACGGTCCTCGATCTCGCCCTTAGCCGTCAGCATGATGATGGGGACATCCGAGGTATCGCGAATGGTGCGGCAAACGCGCTCGCCGGGAATCTTGGGGAGCATAAGGTCGAGCACGACCAGGTCGAACTGATGCTTCTCGAACTCCTCGATCGCGGACTGGCCGTCGCCGACGCCCACAACCCAGTAGCCTTCGCGCTCGAGATAGGCAGCGACGGCGTCACGGATTGCCTTCTCATCCTCGACCAGCAGAATCTTTTTTGCATCTGAAGCCATAACACGGCCCCCCTGTCTCAATTAGCTAAGAACAAGCCCATTTTAACGCACCTGAGCCCGCCGGATGCCGCTATGACGCGGCAGCTCGGCGGGCGGTACTCACAATTACAACGCGTTTATTCCCCTGTTGGCGCCTTTTTAACCCCTCTAAGCTTAAAGAGAGAATAGGCGTGCAGTGACCGTCTCTGGTATACCCTGGCTGTTGCGCACCGTGGCGTACGTAAGGAATGAGTCCGATTTTCCCGCCGTAGCTGGATAATCGCCATACTCCAAAGCGCGGTCAGGCGACAGCAGCGAGCCATAGGTCTTGGCAGAGGTGTCGATCAGGAAATGCGACGCCTGTACCTTAACAAGGTATTTATTCTTCTTGCCCGCCGCACATGCGAGCGGCTCGCGTGACAGAAAGAGGTACGGCCCTCCCTCATTACCGATATACGTGCCCATATTGCCCAGGCTGCCCACGCCACTATAGGCCGCCTCGATAGAAAACACGAAGGTATCGCCCATATATACGGCCTCGAAAGGCGAAACTGACGAAGGGAGGACCAGCTGGGCACGCTTGGTGTTGTTGCCGTCGGTCAGATCGATTGCCGTTATGCCGTAGTAGACGCCCTCGTCGTTGCGGACACGCGGCGAGATGGTCAAAATGCCGTCGCTCGCGCGCGGGGCCGATGCAAAGCGGCCCGTCGATTTCCAAATTGCCTCGGCCTTGGATTCATCAAGCGAGCGACGATAGCAAAACGAATCACTACTCGTTTTATTGCCGCCTGCCGAAGGCATTTTATACCAGATAACCGATGACCCGAACGCCGTAAACAGGGGCGGATCATAGTCCTTGCCACCTCGATCGAGCTCAACCACATCGCCAGAGAGCGAAGCGCCCGACAGATTTTGAGCGTAGAGTTTCCACGATGAATTGGCAAAGTTCATCTCAACCCACGCGAATACGCCGTCGCCGGCACGGACATCGTAGAATGCATATCCCGTGCCCTCGATAGGGTCCTCGATTAATGTGGTAAGCGAGCCATCGCCCAGGTTGAGCACACCGAGTGTGTTGGCGTGCAGTGCCGATGCAGGCGCCATCATCGCCGCGGCGTAATCGCCGTCGCAGTAGTACAGCAGCGTACCCAGAGGCAGCGTCCACGACGACGCCGGCTCAAGATCGATGTCGACTGCCTCGTACTCATCCGTAATCGAGATGATTTTGGAATCGTCCTTGATAACCTGCGGCTCGCCGGCGGCATCATCGCTGGTGCCCGTTTTTTTCGAGCATCCGGCAAGCACCGTGGCAGCGCCCGCGGCAGCCCCACCGAGTACAAAGCCGCGACGCGATATTCCGTTCTTGATGTGATCGGCGATACCCATTAGGCGATCTCGGCGCGAGCGGCCTCGATAGCGCGTGTAAGCTGGTCGGCGCAGGAGGTCTTTTTCATACCGCAGGTATTACCGGCGAGAACCTCGATTACGCGATCGGCAGGAGCGCCCTCGACCAGCTTGGAGATAGCCTTGAGATTGCCGTCGCAGCCGCCGGTAAACTCAACGCCCATCACCTTGTTGCCGTCATCGGAAAGGTCAAGGTGAATATTGCGAGCACACACGCCCTGAGGCTTGTAATCAAACGAAATCATGCGATCCCCTCTCAGAATGTTATTCGAGACGACTATTATCCCCGTCTTTCCCGAAATGCAACGAGGCGCTTTGCCGGCAACACACATTACCAGCAAAGCGCCCTAAAAAGCTAACGTTATGCCCGAACCTACTCGAAGCTCAGCTGCTCCAGACGATCAAAGACTGTGTCGATACGGGTGAGGAAGTCCCACGGATCAAAGATCTCGTCGAGCTTCTCCTGGCTGACGGTGCAGCGCGGGTCGGCCTCGAGACGCTCCTTAAAGGTGGGGCCGGAGACACAATCCTGTACCTCGTGCCAGGTTGCCATGGCGTTCTCCTGCACAATGACGTACGCGTCCTCGCGGGTGATGCCCGTGTCGACGAGGGCGAGCAGCACCTTGGAGGAGAAGATGAGGCCGCGCGTCTTGTTGAGGTTGGCCATCATGCGAGCGGGATACAGCTGCAGGCCGTCGATAACGCGGATGAGGCACTGGAACATGTGGTCGAGCGCGATGAAGCTATCGGCCTGGGCGACGCGCTCGGCAGAGGAGTGCGAAATGTCACGCTCGTGCCACAGGGCGACGTTGTCGAAGGCAACCTGCGCGTTGGCCTTCACGACGCGCGACAGGCCGCAGACCTTCTCCATGGTGATGGGGTTGCGCTTGTGCGGCATGGCGGAGCTGCCCTTTTGACCCTTACGGAACGGTTCCTCGGCCTCGAGTGTATCGGTCTTCTGCAGATTGCGGACCTCGGTAGCGATGCGCTCACAGGTGGCCGCGGTGGTGGCAAGAACGCCGGCGAGGTAGGCGTGATGATCGCGGCTGATAACCTGCGTGGACAGCGGGTCGTGAACCAGGCCCAGGTGCTCGCAGACATATTCCTCGACAAACGGCTCGATGGAGCTGTACGTGCCGACAGCGCCCGAGATGGCACCAAAGGCAACGTTCTTGCGGGCATCCTCAAGACGATCCAGATCGCGCTTGAGCTCCCAGGCCCAAGAGCCAAACTTCATGCCGAAGGTCATCGGCTCGGCGTGGATGCCATGAGTACGGCCGGCGCAGAGCGTGTTGCGCTCCTCGAAGGCACGACGCTTGCAGATCTCGCCGAGTTTCTTGACGTCCTCGATGATCAGGTCGCAGGCCTGGGTGAGCTGGTAGCACAGGGCCGTGTCGCCCAGATCGGAGCTGGTCATGCCATAGTGAACCCAGCGGCTGGGCTTGGGGTCGCCCTCAGGAACATCGGCATCGATGTATTCCTTCATGTTGGTCAGGAAGGCAATGACGTCGTGGCGCGTGACTTCCTCGATCTCATCGACCTTCGCCTTCTCAAAGTTGGCATGGTCGCGGATCCACTGGGCCTCGTCTTTGGAAATACCGATCTTGCCGAGCTCCGCCTGGGCCTCGCAGGCCAAGACCTCGATCTCCTGCCAAATGGCGTACTTGTTCTCGAGGGAGAAAATGTGTCCCATCTCCGGGCGGGTATAGCGATCGATCATAGCGGCTCCTTTTTGGTTATTGGCACGTTGGTCGTAACCCAACCATTGTACCGTGCGCAGGTGCAAGTATGGGCAGCAGGCATTAACCTAACATTTTGGAATTGGAGCGACCATGAAGCCGGTGCGTATTTGCTTCGCAAATCCGCACCGGCTTCAGTGGCATACCGAGATCCGGGGAAGTGCGGGAGCAAAGCGGGCTGAATCTACCATTCCCGAAACCTTCCTTGCTCCATGGAGCGGGCAACGGGACGTCCGCGCGTCCGCGTCGCGGACGCGGACCGGCTGCGGCGATCTCCTCGGATTCACGGAGACGATAGGGAAGACTTTGTTGAATTGGCCGTCCCGAGGTCTTCCGCGCTCGGTGGAGCGGGCAACGGGACGTCCGCGTATTTGCTTCGCAAATCCGCACCGGCTTCAGGCGCCTGTCGGCGCCTTCGCCTGCTCGCTACAAACGCTTCGCGTTTGCTTAACGCTCGCACCCTGTCGGGTTCGAGTCCCGGCACTTTATTGAAAAAAGCACGGAACCGTGATGGTGCCGTGCTTGTGCTCTTAACTGGAGCGGGCAACGGGACTCGAACCCGCGAGTGTCAGCTTGGGAAGCTGATGCCTTACCACTTGGCGATGCCCGCTTGTGTGTTGGCTAGTATAACGCGGTTGTCTTGTTCGATACAAGGGTGGTGATACTTGTTTTAGCTGTGGAGATTCGTTTGAAAATCGCGTCAATTGTGGAGACGAGGACCTTTGACTTCCTGTTCTCCCTATCTTCTACCTGCACTTTTGCTTGATTGTTGTATTTGAGCTCAATTTGTCAGGAATTGGGCAAGCTTTTGGTCAGGCTCCGGTACTTACCCGCATGAACCTCGGGGGTAGCCTCATCCTACGCGTCGCAGCCTCCCCGTGCGACGCACGAGGGATAAGGAGCAGCCATGTCCAACGCACCCACGCACTCTGTCCACAGCGCAATCGCAACAGGTCCGCTGCTCCTGCTCCTCTTCCTGCTTTTCGGCTGCCTGGCACCGGGAGCCGCATTTGCCGTCGATGGCTACGACCAGCTCGGCTTCCGCACTATTAGCGATGATTGTGGACCCTTCTTCATCGGCAAGTATGAAGCTCAAGACACCTCGATTGCCTACTGCATGAACCAGGAGCGCCCCGGCCCCACCAAACCGGGCGGCCCATGGCTCAACTTTGATCAAGGCTGGGTGTGGCTCGACGACGAGTTCGCGGCAATCGTTTGTCACGGATATCCAACCACCACGTCGTTTGGCGGTTACCATCTTTCACCCGATCGCGCCCGCGCCGCCACCCAGCTTGCCGTATGGATGCTCAACGGCACTACCCATGTCGACGGCACCTACTCCTATACGACCGCTCAGGGTAAAACCAAGAGCGGACACTTTACCGCCGACAATGAAGTCGTGGCGGCTGCGCGGTGGCTCCACGACAGCGCAAAATCAGGAAGCATCAAAGCCGCTCCGCACCGCGCGCGACGCTATCTAGGGGCCGTATCGGGCGGCAGCAAACGTCAAGACATGCTCTATGTACTGCC
The DNA here is from genome assembly GCA_902476475.1 of uncultured Collinsella sp. Classification (GTDB taxonomy): domain Bacteria; phylum Actinomycetota; class Coriobacteriia; order Coriobacteriales; family Coriobacteriaceae; genus Collinsella. The sequence goes on from CABSDO010000004.1 coordinate 11,758, forward strand.
GGCGGTCTCTGTTTCCTTCCAAAAGCAGTCTGCTAACACCGTTATTACCAGCGGAAACAATACCTATCAGTTTACCGGGGCAACATTCGATATTTTTGAGAGCGCCAGCGGCGCGCGTGTCGGCACCATCAAGATGGACAGCAACGGTCGAGCGCAAGCAACACTTCTGCCCAACACGGCATACTACCTAGTTGAAACGAAGGCGCCGGCCGGCTATGTCCCCCGTCGTGATCGTATTGCCTTTACCACGGGGAATGACGGCGGGCGGGTCGCCATTGATGAACAGCCCGGCACCATCAACCTGCGTATCGTAAAACTCGATGCCGCGACGAATGCCGGCCCCCAGGTGGGATCTTCACTCGCAGGAGCAGAGTTCACGTGTGTGTCGCAATCAACCCCTGGATGGGCACAAATCCTCACGACCGACGAAAGCGGTCGGGCCACCCTCGCCGATGTCCCCTTAGGAACCTTTACCATCTACGAATCAAAAGCCCCCGAGGGCTACCTGCCATCCAACGACAGCTGGACCTATACCGTTGGAGCCGACCAGCTCGGCGATTCAGGCGTGGTCGAGATCGAATCCCGCATTTCCGATATCCCCATTGCGTTTGACCTTGAGATTTCCAAATTCAAGGATTACGGCAATAGCGACCAATCCGGCCTGGAGCAGCCGGCGGGTGGTGTTGTCTTTGAGGTTGTCAGCAACAGCTCTCAGCAGGTTGTTGGCACACTGACCACAAACATCTATGGCTTTGCCTCCACCAAAGATCAGCCCGAAGCATGGTTCGGCACAGGCAAGCGACCCGCCGGTGTCCACGGAGCCGTCCCATACGACCGTGCCGGCTACACGGTTCGCGAGGTTCCGGAAACCGTCCCCGAGGGTTTTAAACGTGCAGGGGAATGGACCGTTGGGGCCAATCAGATTTCCGACGGCGCCGAGCTTCAATATATCGTGGACAACCACGCTCTGTCGACGCATCTCCAGATTGTAAAACGCGATGCCCAAACAGGCGCTTCTGTTCCCCTGGCCGGATTCACCTTCCAACTCCTCGACAGCAATCACGAACCTGTCTCACAAACTTGCTGGTATCCAGCACATAACGTAATGGACACCTTTACGACTGACGCGACCGGGACCGTCACACTGCCCGAATCGCTCGTGCCGGGCACCTATTATATACGCGAAACCTCGGCCAAAGAGCCCTATCTTGTCGGCGAAGAAATCGAGGTAAACATACCCGCCGACATGAACCTAACGCCCGTTGCAATCGCCTCGTATTATGACCACGCCGCGACCGGAAATATCAGGATCGTTAAAACCGATGCCGTAGACGGCAGCAGCCTCGCGGGCGCCATCTTTGAGATCCGTGCCTCGGGTGATATCGTGCGCCCCGACGGTAGCATTGCCGCGCTCGACGGTGAGACTGTCGCTACCGTCACGACGGATGAAACTGGAGAAGCACGCGCGGACAACCTCCCACTGGGATCTGGCACCGCACGCTACGAGGTTGTCGAGACTCAAGCGCCGGCAGGCTTCTTGCTCGATCAGACAACCCATATTGTCGACCTTACTTATGCCGACCAGAAAACACCCGTTGTAGAAGCACGGCTTAACGTATCCGACGATTACACCAAGGTTGATATCTCCAAGGTCGATGCAAGCGGTGAGCAGGAAGTGGAAGGCGCACAGCTCACCTTATATGGTCCCGATAAAACCGAAATAGACTCCTGGACCTCATCCGACAAGCCGCACCGCGTCGAACATCTTGCACCCGGCACCTACTCGTTGCGCGAAATGATGTCTCCGCGGACCTATGACCTTGCCGAGGAGATAACGTTTGAAATAAAGGATACGGGAGAAGTCCAATCCGTCGCGATGAAGGATGCGCCCATCGAGATCAAGGGGCAGGTCGACAAGCGTCAGGAACTTGTCCAACCTATCGAAAAGGGCCTGTTGGCTAACGGCGATGGTAAAAACCGTGCCGCGATGCAAACCAATACGGATGGGCTTTTCTCCTATACCATCAACGCTCGAAACGATTCAACTACCTGGGTTGATGAGTTCACAATTACCGATGATCTTGAGTGTGCCGAGGACGATACGGCGAGATTCGTCTCAATCGAAACCCCCGTCGCCATCGGCGACCTCAATGGTCTGTGCAACGTGTGGTATCGCACGACGCCGTTGGACTCGACAGACGTCGATGAGCCGGCAAACGCGACACTTGACGATGGGCACGAAAATCCTTGGCTTGAGTCCGACGAAGTAAGGGAAAGTCTGGGTGAGGATTGCCGCCTCGTCGATTACGACGGCTGGCACCTCTGGAAGGCGGATGTCTCGACCACGGAATCCACCACACTCGAGGCGAAAGAACTCGACCTTGCGTCCAATACCGTCGTAACGGGCATTCGCATTGAATACGGTGCGGTAGCCGCCGACTTTACGACTCGAAGCGATGCGGATTCTTGGACCCGCGATGATCTCAAAGATGAGCACGACGACCTTGACGATGCCAAAGCAATCCTTGGCACAGACGCTCGGGGCGCAGTCGTACACATGCAGGCAACGTCGGCTTATACGCCCCAAACCGCACTCACCAACAGCGCACGCGTCGATCTTTGCCGCAACGGTGGCGGCGATAAACTTGAGTCGCATGACGAGGACAGCGTCATTCAACGCTGTACCCTACCGCAGGACCTACCGGCAACAGGATCAGTTCCCATCGCCGCTTGCATCACCGCGCTCCTGACCTCGGGTGCCGCAGCCCTATGGTTCGCTCGCCTTAGGTCGATCCCAAAGAAGCGCTAGCGCGATGAAAAAGCGGGCGAGCCAGGGGACTGGCTCGCCCGCTTTCAATCATGTAAATCGCCGTATCTACTCTGCAGACGAAGATCCACCATCAACGATTGCCTGCTCGGACTCAGGAATCCCATCGGCACCCGTACTCTGTTCTTGCTCCACCTCTTCGCTGATTGCGGAGGCGGGGGTCGAGCCCTTCGCACCCACGATGTAGGCAGCCCCAAATCCTAACGCAATGGCAATCAAGGTCAAAATCACGTAGACAGGCCAATGGCGCTTAATATACGAAAACACGTTGACTCCTTAGAGCTCCGTCTACGAACGGCGGATAACCTCGGTCACGACCTCGGATACCGTGGCAATGTTCGTCGGGTTGACATTGTGGGGCAGGTCGTCCTCGGTACGAGCGCAAGCCAGACGCGTGCCGTCCACGCCGGCGATGGTGAGGGCTCGGCGGCTCGCCTCGAGCGCGGCATAGGCATCGGTCTTGGCATAGGGCATCTCGAGCGCGCCACAATCGACATGGAACGACTTGCACACCTTGCTGACCAGGTTCATGATGCGGCGATCGCCCTTGAGCAGCTGCTGTTCGCCCTCAACCGTCACCACCGAAAGCCTACCGGCGCCGACGGATTCAAGATTGATGAAGAATACGCCGCGGAGCTTATCGCGGTGCGAAGCCAAGAAGGCCTTCATGCCGGCGCCATCACAATCCGAGGCGCCCGTTGCCACAAACCAGATATCGTGACCGAGCAGCTCATCATCGCCCATAGAGGCGACAGCCGAGAGCATATCTTCGGAAGAAGCGCCATCGGAAGACGTAGCGCCGCCCTTCCAGCCATCGTTATCGTCCTCGAAGTTATCCCACGAACCGATACCGCGACCGGACTTCTTGGCATCGTAATCGTCTTCGACGCCCAGCCAGTCACTCATGCTGTCCTGCTCGTTTTTCTTTTTACGGCCGAACAGGCCACCCAGGCCGCGCTTACGAGACTTGGGTGCCGCCGGGGCGGGAGCCGAAATGGTCTCGATCGGCTGCGCGCCCGACGCAACGGGCATAGGAGGCGCAACGGGTGCCGATGTGGGTTCGGGACCCTGGGCAGTAGCAAAGGGGTCGTTGACCTGGGCAGAGGGATCGGGAAGGTCGAACAGCGACGTGCGAGACGCAACGTTTGCCTGCTTCATCGACGGCAGCGACGGATCGGGGACCGAAGCCAGCGGAGACGAAGAGGGCGCAGGCGACGGTGCCGACGCCGGATCGGGAACATTCATCTGCGGACGCGGTGATGCCTGGGAGGAAATCTGGGCCATAAGGGAATCGACCGTTTCGTCCTGGGTGGGAGCGACATCGGCAACCGTGGCACCGGAACCACTCGGGGTCGGCATGGTGAAAATCTGCGTGGAGTAAGGCCTCGACTCATCTGTCTCGGGAGCCTCGGAAACCGCAGACACTTCCTCCTGCTCGACCTCGGTCGAATCATCTTGCTCGGCTGCCGCGTACTGCTCTTCGTCAGAGTTGGCCTCGACGGGCTCGTCCTCAGCAGCATCCTGAATTTCGGCAGCATCAATGGGCTCGTCATCGTCTGCCACGTCGTCCTGCTCATCGGAAGCAGGAAGGGGCTCGGCAATCGCGGTGCCTTGTTTTTCAAACGTTATCGTGGAATCGAACTGCGCGGCATCAAACGACATGGTGCTGTCGACGTGCTGCTGGGCCTCGAAAGACGTCGTCGCCTCAACAACATCCGCGGACGCCGGTTGCTGGGACTCAAAGGACGTTGTAGCTTCGGCAGCGTCGACGGGCACGGACTGCATAGCCTCGTTCTGCTCGAACTCTTGCGCCGCGAGCTCACGTGCCGCCTCGGCTGCCTGCTGCTGAGCGATAGCCTCCTGCTCGGCAGCCTCGCGTGCGGCAGCGCGCTTCTCCTCGAAATCGTCGACAAATTTCTTGCCCTTTGCAAGCGCGCCCTTAAAGAAGTTGGAAGCGCTGGCGCCAATCGAAGAGAACGCGGATGCAATATCGGCATGGGGCGTTGCCGCGGGAATCTCGGCCGAGAAATCAGTATCGCTCTCGTAAGACACGCGCCTCGGCTGTTCAACGTAATCGTCGTCAGACTCGTCCGCAACGTCTTGCGCCGGCGCGGCGGGAGCCAAAATGTCCAGTCCTGCCGCGGGATCGATCGCAGACACCGCCTCGGGCTCGGCAACGGCAGCGGTAACCGCGGCAGACTCATCATCCGCAGTGACAACGGGCGCAGGCTCGGGCTCAAACGTCGGCTCCTCGCCCTCCTCGTAATCGAGTGTGCAGGACTCGGGAAGCATTCCGAGCGCACGGATGGCATCCGAACCAAAGCGGATGTTGCCGGCGGCGTTGCGATAGAGCTTGGGCTCGGGCTCGGCCGCGGCAGGCTCCTCCGCCGGCTCAGCAGCGGGAACCTCGTCATTGAACTCTTCGGCCTGGACAGCCTGATTCTGATCCTCGGGCACGATGGCGCCAATCAGCGTCTCGTCGGCAGACGCACCCTCAAAGCCCTCGATCTGCTCGTCAAAAGCCTCGCCCTGTTCGGGCTCGGTTTGAGCGTCGGGAGCAATCGGCTGACCGAACTCGTCCTCGGCGTAGGTAGGCTCTTCGTACTCGATGGTGTTGCCGTAGTCGTTTTGCTGCTGGGCCGCGGCATACTCCGCCGCCGCGCGCGCCATTTCCTCGGCACGACGTTTCTGCTCCCCAAAATAGGTGTCGAACGGAACATCGTCGGGAAACTCGTTTTCGCCCTGGAAGGGAGCAACGTTGTCCATAACGCCGAGCATAGCGGCGACAGAAGACTTGTTGCACACCGCGCCGGACGTATAGGGAAGAATGTGGCGGTTAGAGATGATGTTTGCCGCGTTGGCAAGTGCAACGAGGGAAGCGAGGATCGCGACAATCCACAGCAGAACCTTGAGCGCGCCGGGAAGCGGCAGGATGCGCAGGATGGCAACGGCAGCAGGGGCAACCGTGGCAACAGGCAACAGCTTGGCGATAAGCGCACGATACGAAGCATAGGGCTCACGGGCGAGCAGCTCAGCGCGGGGAGAGTCGTAGTGTGCGACAACGACCACCGGGCGGTTGCGCGGAGACGCGAGCGGACCCGAGGCTTTGTGGTAGGCGATGACATTTTGGCTCACGCCCGTCTTGCCCAGGCGCGAAACCACGGGGTGGCCCGTGCGCTCGAGCACGTAAAGAACGGCGCCGACAATGGCCAGCAAGGTGCCGACCAAGCCGACACCGCCGCCGATGCCCATCAGCAGGGCGCCGGCAAACGCAAGAATACCGGTAACGGCAAATGCCAATCTACTGGGCGCCGGAGCATTGAACTCCTGAACCTCGGGATCAAAGCCGTGGTTGCGGAAGATCTGAGCGATATCCTCGGCAGCCAAGCGCTCTTCTTCGCTGCATGCCGGCGTAATGCCGGTGTTCTGCAGCAGGTGGTTAATATAGTTCTGGGTGTTCGCCATGTGCGCTCCACATCCATAATCCGACAAATAGGCCCAATGCATGCACATTAGAACCGTATATAGTCGAAAGTATACCCCGAGCGAGCGCAAACGACCGAATTCGGGCCATCTTAACGCCCCGAGCGGACAAGGATATAGCCTAATCTCCATATCGGACTAAAATCATGGCAGCAAACCACCTTCTCATGCGAGGACCCTATGACGGCAAGCGACACGACCGCAACAATTAAAAAGGGGAATTCGGAGCCCAGTTTCGATAAAACGGCTCAGCGCATCCTCAATCTTTTCTTTGTGCTCAACAGCTCCCCCGAACCGTTGACGACCGAGCAGATCGTCTTGGATTCCGACCTGGGATATGGCTCGGGCAATATCGACTCGGATAAGCGCAAGTTTCGGCGCGATCGTGACAAACTGCTCGAGCGTGGCATCTTAATCAAGGAGGTTCGCCCCGCCGGTGCGCAGGAGACCGAGGAAAGCTCGTGGACAATCGACCGCGAGCACACGTTTGCTGCAGGCGGCCTCATCACCGCAGACGACGCCGATATCCTACTCAACGCCATCGACCAGACGCTAGCGGCCGGCTCTTCCACTTTTGCCGCGCCGCTTGCCGATATTCGCTCCAAAATTGCCTACCTCACCGGCATGTCGGCGGTGGACGAAGCACCGATCCGCCGCTCTCCCACCGTCGATGCGGTATGGAGCGCCTTTGCCGAGCGATGCGCGCTGCGATTTTTATATCAGAACGGGCGCGGCGAGCAGAAAGAACGTACCGTCTGCGTCTACGGCATGTTCGAGCGCGAGGGCGTGGCGTACTTCTGCGGCCTCGACAATGCCACCGACGACATCAGGACATTCCGCTGCGACCGTATCGTTCGCGCTTGGCGTCCTTCGAAGGCCTACGCCATCCCTGCAGACTTCAATCTCAACGACTATCTGTTCTTTGAATTCGATTTCGCCGACCGACCGCCCGTTGCAGCCACGTTCTCGTTCGCCCCTCAGACGCAGATCGATATGATCAACGGCCTCACGCGCGGGCGAGGTGAGCTCGCACACACCGATGCGGGATGGATCTGGACCGTTGACGTGCGCGACCTTGAAGCCGCCGCCTCATTTTGCATGGCCCACGCCATGGACGGCATGAGGCCCATGGCCCCCAAATCGCTCAAGCAGGCGTGGAACCACCTCATTGAAAGGACGGTGCACGAGCATGCCCGTGCGTAAACTCACCAGCGAGCAGAGACTCTCGCGCGCCATCGACATCATGGAGGCCCTCTACGCCGCCGGCGAGAGCGGCATGACACGAACCGAAATTTGCGGCCGCTTTGACATCACGGGAGTATCGCTCGACGAGATTCTCGAGATCGTCTCGACGCTCGCGGACCGAGAATCGGGTGCGCGCATCATCTGCGAATGCCACGGCGAGCGTGTGGTTCTCACCGGTGACGCCGGACGTGTGCTACCGCTGCGCCTGAGTGCCGCCGAAGGCGCTGTGCTCAACCATGAACTTGAATCGTTGGGGATCGAGCCGCAGACGGCAGCTCGGATTCGACATGCCCTTCTACCCGAAGAGCTCGGCTATAACCAGCGCGTCTTTGACACCGTCAACCACGGGTCGCACTGGCAGCAACTGAGCTGCGCCATTCAGGACGGCGTTCGCTGCCGCATCTCGTATCGCTCGATGGACGATGCACGGCCACGCGAGCGTCTGGTCGATCCCTTGCGCATTACGGCAAACGGCGACCAAACATACCTGATTGCCTGGGACATCACAGTCGATGAGCAGCGCACCTATCGCATGGATAAAATCGAGGGACTCGCCTTGACGGAAGACTCCGTCGTGCCTCACGCACCGGACGTTGCATCCCTCCGCGATTCCCTTGCCCGGACACAGCGTAGCGCAAAGCTCCTGATGCCATTCGATATGGCGGAGCATCTGGACTGGGCCGGCATCACTCTAATCGAGCACAGCGGGGCAGACATGGCAACGGTAACCGTGCATTACGGCTCCGAGCGTTGGCTACTGAGCCAGGTAATCGCAGCGGGCGGAGCCATCCGCATCTTGGATGACCCCGCCCTGTCAAAGCGTCTGTGCGATATGGCAAAAACCCTCGTCTGTCCGCTTTAGCGCCGCCGCTCGTGACGTGCGCGCCACAGTTGCAGATAGTGACCGATCTGCGCCGATTCGATGCGCTGGTAGGAGCTCGTAGGCAGCGACGTTAAGAACTTCTTTCCGTAGCCCTTCGTCACCAGGCGCGGGTCGGCCAGAATCAGCACGCCGCAATCGGTCGACGAGCGGATAAGGCGGCCGGCCGCCTGCTTGACCTCGAGCACCGCCTCGGGCAGCGAATAGCGCGCCCAAGCGCGGTCTTCGCGCAGGTTGCGCTCGCACGAGAGCGGGTCCGTGGGGCTCGAGAACGGCAGCTTGGGAATAATGACGCAACGCAGCGTCTCGCCGCTGGCGTCAAACCCCTCCCAGAAGGCCTTAAGCGCAAAAAGCGACGAGGTCGGCTCATTGATAAACCGGTCGCGCAGGCGACGAGGAGATGAGTTGCGCTGCTGGCAGTTGAGCTCCAGACCCGCACGGGCCATCTTGGGCTCAACGCGGGCGTACAGGTCTTCCATGTCGCGCCGATTGGTGAACAACGTGAGCACCGATCCGCCCATGGCAAGATGGGCGTCGACCAGCACGCGCTCGAGCGCCGTAAGATAGCTCTCACGATCGCGCGGATCGGGGATATCGCCCGCAACGACTACAGCCATGTTCGAATCGAAGTCGTAGCTCGAGTCCAAGTGCAGCGATGAGGATGTTGAAGCACCGATGCGATCGAGGCCGACCGCATGGTTAAAGTGTTCAAAGCTTTTGGACACCGTCATGGTCGCCGAGGCAAAGATAGCCGTGTGAACCTCGGGCAGCCACTCGGTTGCCAAGGCCTCGCCAATGTCGATGCGCTCTGCGGTCATCGACTCTCCGCCGGCACGCAGCCTGCGATTGACCTGCAGCGAATACACGTAGTGTTCATCGGTGCCATCAATGATGAGTTTGAGGTTCTCGACCAGCTCGTGCAGGCGGCGCGAGATATCACCCAGGTCGACAACAACCTCGGGCTTGTCGGCGGCGACGGCCTGCACCAGCGCGTCGACGCTCTTGTCAGCTTGTTCCAATGCGTCGATGCCAGTGTAGGCCGACTGTAAGAAATCATGCCAGTCGTCAGATTCGCGCAGCTCGGGGCCAATCCATAGATTGGCATTGTCATAACCCCCACGCGCACGGCGGCCGAGCTCGCGAACGCCATCGAACACGTCGGCGATTGCCATGCTCGCGCGCGCAACCGTCGACGACGCCTTGGCAGTAAGGCCCAGATAGAGCGTAGAGCCCTCGGAGGTTGCCAAATCACGGGAAACCTGGCTTAGCGCGCCGGCGCTCGAGCCACCCAGGCGCTCAAACAGAACGCGCGATTCATCCGCCGACACCACGCGCGCCCACTGACGGCGCGCCTCGCGCTCGATGGAATGGGCCTCGTCGATTACCCAATGACGAATCGGAGGTAAAATCCTGCCCTCGGCCGCGACATTGCGGAACAGCAGGGAATGGTTGGTGACCACCACATCGGCATGCGCCGCACGACGGCGAGCGCCGTGGACCAAACATTTATCAGGGAAAAACGGGCAGAGGCGACGAGCACACTCGCGCGAGGCCGTCGTAAAGTCGGGGCGGTTGACGCTGCGCCACCGAATGCCGAGCGAGTCGAGGTCGCCATCGGCTGATTGGCAGACGTACGCCATAATGACCGCGACCGCCGTGAGCGTGTCCGCCGGATCGCGCTTGGTGGTAATCTCGACCTGGCCTCGGCTCATGCGCTCAAGCTTGCGCAGGCACGGATAGTGGTCATAGCCCTTGAGGGCGCAAAATGACAGACCACCGTCCAGTTGCTCGGCAAGTTTTGGCAGCTCGTGGTACATGAGCTGGTCGGCAAGATTGTTCGATTTGGTCGCAATACCAACCGTGATGTTGTTACGGCGCGCTGCCTCGGCAAAAGGCACCAGATAGGCCATCGATTTGCCGACGCCTGTGCCCGCCTCAATTACACGATGAGCGCCCGTGACCAGCGCATCGCGGACCTCGAGCGCCATCGCGATCTGCTCATCACGCGGCTCGTAGGTGGGATACATGCGATTGACCAGGCCACCTGGCGCATAGTCCGCCTCAATCTCCTCACGACTCGGCATCTTGAGGACCGGCAGTTCGTCGGCGTCCACCCGATCGTCGGCGCGATCGGCCTTGAGAACGTCAGCACGAGCGGCGCTGAGAGAGAAGATAGAACCAGGGTTCTGCCCCGCCAAGAACGAGAAGATAGGACGATAGGACCAAGGCACGTCCGGATGCATGTCGGCTAGGCGCGCCATGAGGCCCTGGGGCAAGTCGGTGAGCGCCACGAGCAACACGCGCCATACGCCACACAGGGCGTCGACGTCGGCATTGGCACGGTGTGATACCGAGTCACAGCCAAACAGATCGGCCATAAAAGACAGCTTGTGCGAGGCCAGGCGCGGAAGCGCGATGCGCGACAGCGCCAGCGAATCGATCCAAATATCGCTCACGTTGACGCCGCCTTTGACCGACTCGATAAACGAGCGGTCGAACGTGGCGTTATGTGCGATCACCGGGCAACCACCGACAAAATCGGCGAGAGCGGCGACGGCCTCAACGGCCGACGGGGCATCTGCCACATCGGCATTTGTAATGCTCGTGAGCTCGGTAATCTCGGCGGGAATCAGCTGCTTGGGATGCACGAAGGTATCGAAGCGGTCGACGATCTCGCGACCCGAAAGACGGGCCGCCGAGATCTCGATCAGCTCGTTGTCCTGCACCGAAAGACCTGTGGTCTCGGTATCGAGGACTATCACATCTTCCTCGATAAGGCCGAAGGACTGTGTTTTGGCGCGCTCGGCAAGCGTGGCATAGGAGTCGATGACAAACTGCGGCGTTCCTGACGAAACCGCGTCCTCGATTAGCATGCAATGCCCGCTCGACGAAGGCCCATACGGATCAGGCTGTCACAGACCTGCGGGAACGTCATGTCGTCGGTGTGGCGAATCTCATCCGGATACAGCGACGTATCGGTCATGCCGGGAATGGTATTGGTCTCGAGGATGACGGGGCCGTCCTCGCTCACGATAAAATCGCTGCGCGAGATGCCCAGGCAACCGAGGGCCTTGTGAGCAGCACAGGCAAGCTCCTGAGCGCGAGCGTAATTCTCGGGTGAAATCTGCGCCGGAATACGATGGATGTCCGTAGGGTCGACATACTTCACGTCCAAATCGTAGAACTCGCAGTCCTCAGGCTTGCGAATCTCGACAATCGGCAGGGCGCGCACGTCGTCCTCGCCGTACACGCCGACGGTGATCTCGGTACCCTCGATGCACTTCTCGACCAGCACTTTGTCGCCGTACTCAAACGCCTTGGCAATTGCCGCGGGCAGCTCGGAGGGCTCATGGACCAGGGAAATGCCATAGCTGGAACCGTTGACGGCCGGCTTCACAAAGCTGCGCTCGCCACAAACCTCGACGATATGATCGATATCGACTTCATCGCCCACCTCGAGCGCAAGGCCGGGGGCAATGGGAATGCCCGCCTTGGCGTACAGGAGCTTAGAGACCTCTTTGTCGGCACCGCAGGCGCTAGCAAGCACGCCCGAGGCCGTGTAGGGGATACCCAGGGTCTCCATGGCGCCCTGCATGGCACCATCCTCGCCGCCGGCACCGTGCATGGCGATAAACGCCACGTCAAAGCCGCCGGTCGCCATGGTTACCATAAAGTCATCAGCGGCCGTATCAAGCAGCTCCACCGAGGCGTAGCCGGCTTCCTTCAGTGCCACTACAACGTTCTTTCCCGAATTGAGCGAGATCTCGCGCTCAGCGGAATGACCGCCCGCCAAGACCGCTACGTGCATGTTCTCTAGGCTTTTACCCGGCATGGGCAGACTCCTCCTCTATAATTTCTGCAGCTGATACCATATTGTAGCGATACCCTCTACGTTTCCCCAAAATCGAAAGGCTTCCATGAATCCCAGGACTAAATCTCAGGACATTCGCGACTTGAGCCAAAACGATATTCGCGAGCTTGTGGCCGAACTTGGCCAGCCCGCCTTCCGTGCGAAGCAACTCATTGAATGGGTCTTTGAGAAGAACGTTTGTTCGTTCGACGACATGACCAACCTTCCCAAGGCTTTCCGCGAGCAGCTTAAAGAGGCTTTTGCCTTTGACACGCCGACTGAACTCACCAAGCAGGTTTCCAAAGATGGCTCTCGCAAGTATCTGCTCGAGTACCACGACGGCGTTTCCGTCGAGACTGTCGGCATGCCCCGTCGTAACAAGCTTTCCGTCTGCGTTTCCACCCAGGCTGGTTGTGGCATGGGCTGCGCCTTTTGCGCTACTGGTCTCAACGGCCTCAAGCGTTCTCTGACCGCTCAAGAGATCGTCGACCAGGTACTTCATGTATCCAACGACTTTGGCGAGCGCGCCACGAGCGTAGTCTTCATGGGCCAGGGCGAGCCATTTGCCAACTACGACGAGGTTCTCAAGGCGCTGCGGATCCTCAACGACCCCGACGGCATCGGTATCGGCGCTCGTCACCTCACCGTCTCTACCAGCGGCGTTATTCCCGGTATTCGCAAATTTACCGACATCCCCGAGCAGTTCACGCTTGCCGTTTCCCTGCATTCCGCCATCCAGTCGACGCGCAACAAACTCATGCCCGGTGTTAAGAAGTACACGCTGCTTCGCCTTCACGAGGCGCTTCAGCTCTACACCGAGAAGACTGGCCGCCGCCCGACCTATGAGTATGCCATGATCGAAGGCGTCAACGATACGAATCCCGAAATGCAGGCGCTCTGCGATTTCTGCGAGGGAACGTTGTGCCACGTTAACCTGATTCAGCTTAACGACATCGAGGGCAGCCCGCTCAAGCCGTCGCCGATTCATAAGGTTGAGGATCTTCAGCGTCGTCTTGAGTCCCGTGGCATCGAGACCACGATTCGTAACTCCCGTGGTAACGATATTGACGCCGCTTGCGGACAGCTGAAGCAGCGCTTCAAAGTTCAGAAGAACGCATAGGTGAGTCGCATCCCAAAACGTTTCATGTGAAACATCGAACGGCCCCGGTTGCATGATATGCGACCGGGGCCGTTTCATTTATTGGCCTTAATTTTGAATCAGCTGCTACCTGCCCTATTTTCTACGGCTAAAATAAGGGGTCCTTGTCTCGTGAACCAGACAAGGACCCCTCAATATATGCTGAGTAATTGTTAGGTACCTAATAGCCTACATTTTCCCATTGGTTGCTGACCCAACCTTGATTAATCTTGGGATTCTTCGTTACCTGAGCAGTACGCATGGCAACATCTTCCGTCATAACATCCATTTTCTTTTTGGAAGTATCGACGATATCTTGCGCGCCACGAAGCAAACGACCTCGAAGTTCAGCGTCTGTCGCGATCTTATAGCCAGCAAAGGCACCAGCCGCGACAGTCGTCGCCAATGCAATCGCTGTTAAAATCTTATTCCTCATCCTGGCCTCCTTGATCAAACTGAATCATTTCGCCAAGAATACGAGAGAGCTCTTTCTCGTCTTTAAACTCAATCTCAATCTTATTCTTTCCACGCGAGCTCTTCACACGCACGTTGGTATTAAATACCTGACGAAGCACACGGGCAGCCTTTTTAAAAGACTGAGGCGTTGCAGGTCTAGGCGTTTTAGGTGTCTCTCCGACAGAAAACAACGGAGCAAGATTTTCTGTCGCTCTTACGGAAAGGCCCTCCGCAACAACTTTCTCTGCTAGTCGAATTCGTGCATCCTCATAGGGAACTGCAAGAATCGCACGTGCATGACCAGCAGTAAGTTTGCCCTCAAAAATCATCTGCTGAACAACTTCGGGGAGATCGAGAAGGCGTAGCGAGTTTGTAATTGCAGAGCGTGACTTGCTGACTGCCCTCGACAATGCTTCCTGGGTCATACCGCTGGCATCGATAAGCTGGCGATAGCCTTTAGCCTCTTCGACGGGATTCAAATCAGAACGCTGAAGGTTTTCGATAAGAGCAAGAGCAAGCATCTCTTCATCATTAACATCTTTAATGATGACAGGCAGCTCCTCAAGACCAGCAAGCTTTGACGCCTGGTAACGACGCTCACCTGCGATGATCTCATAGCCGTTTCCATGCTTGCGAACCAATAGCGGCTGCAAAACGCCATGTTCTTGGATTGACTCGCTCAACTCGCGAAGTTCAGTTTCGTTAAAGTGAATTCGCGGCTGATTAGGGTTGGGAACGATATCCTCAATAGGTAGTTTTGTTTCAGATGCGGCATTTGAAGCCGATGCAGCCGAACCGCCGGTCTCATACTCGGCCTCTGAGACCAAAGCATTGAGTCCACGTCCCAATCCGCCACGTTTCTTTACACTAGGCACGCTTGATCACCTCTTTTGCAAGGTTCATATATGCTTTTGCACCCTTATTTTGAGGTGCATAGGTAATTACCGGTTCTCCAAAAGACGGAGCTTCGGAGATTTTAACCGTACGGGGGATTAGCGTCTTAAACGCCTTATCACCAAAGTACGATTGAACCTCCTCAACAACCTGATTCGATAGTGAAGTACGCGAGTCATACATGGTCATAAGCACACCATAGGTGTCTAAGCCCTTGTTCAGCCGTGATTTGACCATCTTCATTGACTCAAGCAGCTTCGTAACGCCCTCGAGTGCGTAATATTCGCACTGGATCGGAATCAAAACGCTGTCTGCTGCGGTCAAAGCGTTGATAGTAAGCAGGCCGAGCGAAGGAGGACAGTCAATGAAAATAAAGTCAAACTCGTCCTGAATCGGCTCAAGCAAATCTTTGAGGCGGGTTTCACGAGCAATTGCGCTTACGAGCTCAATTTCCGCGCCTGCAAGTTGAATTGTAGCCGGAATTACGAATACCTTTTTACAATTTGTATCAAGAACAAGCGATTCTGCCGGCACATCATTCAACAATGCATCATAGATGCAGTGATCAAGGTCTTCTTTTTCAATTCCGAATCCACTGGTGCTGTTTCCCTGCGGATCAAAATCGACAATCAGTGTCTTACGACCCTGCTCACCCAGTGCTGCTGCAAGGTTTACAGCCGTCGTTGACTTACCGACGCCGCCTTTTTGATTGATGATTGCAATGATACGCGTGTCTTTTGCGCTCTTAGAACGCTTAACGTCGCGAAATCCCACGGTCCCTCCTGGTGTGTATTAAAGCTGTCAAACGGAGGATGTTTCACGTGAAACATTCCGAATCGATATCAACCGCCATGTTTCACGTGAAACACTGCAAGTTGTTAGTATCCATTATGTTTCACGTGAAACATCTAGGCAAGCGGATTCTTCTTTGCCACGCCATTTGCACGAGGCAATGAGACAGATGCTGGATGACTCTTCTTAAGAACAATGAACTCCCTGTGACCCAAGCCTTCAGGCAAATCAATTGCGTCATTCAGAAGCAAAGTGAAGCCGCAAATCTTAGCTGCTGACATGCCGGAAGCAAGCTCCTCATCCGAAGGATTGCCCTTGGTTATAACAAATAGCCCTCCATCCTTCAGATACGGAGCCGCATACTCAACAAGAATCGGTAGAGGGGCCAGTGCGCGGGCGGTTACAACAGAGAACTGCTTCTTATGGCTTCGAGCATATTCTTCAAGACGATCATGAACCGCATGAGCATGTTTCAATCCAAGAGCATGGACAAAGGAATTAACCGCATCAACCTTCTTGCCAACAGAGTCAATATAAGTAGCTTTACGATGCGTGGTTATGGTTAATGGAATACCAGGGAAGCCCGCACCTGTTCCCATATCGAGCAAAGCTCCCTCAGGAGCCTTGTTGATATAGGGGAGCAAAACAAGTGAGTCGAGGATATGAAGTACTGCAGCATCTTCTACGTTAAGAATACGGGTGAGATTGGTTGTCTTATTTGTTTCTAGAACCAAATCCAAATGCTGAATACATTTCCTCAGCTCAACATCAGTTACGCTCAAGGAATACTCTTTGCAATAGGAAGTTAGACGACTCAACATCTCGTCAGCCTGCTGATCAGTAAGTACTAACAACGAAAGCTCCTTTCTGACAAAAATCAGTGTATCGAGAACTTTTGACAAAAAAAGGGGACGTGGAAACCACGTCCCCTTAGCATAAGCTCGAGAAGATTATCGAGCAACAATCACCACATGGCGATCAGGGTCAGAACCCTCAGAATGAGTATCGACGGCATCATTGCCACGAAGTGCAATGTGAACCAGTCGACGCTCGTAGGCATTCATGGGCGGAAGCGAAACACTCTTATGAGTGCGGATGGCACGCTCGGCAGCAGACTGAGCCATGGAAGCAACCTTGTCCTGACGGCGACTCTTGTATCCCTCTACGTCCACTACAACCGGATACCTAAAGCCAAGTTTGCGGCTCACCAGCAAAGAGAACATAACCTGAAGGGCATCAAGGGTGCGACCATGACGGCCAATGAGAACAGCAAGGTCGGGAGCCGCTACATCCAAAATCAGCTCGCCCTCGTCGCCCTCATACTCATCGATAGGAGAGTTGGCGGCATCGAAGTGCGAAAGGATGGAACGCAGGATGGAAATCGCAACATCGGCAATGGTGTCGAGCTCCTCATCGGTCAGCTCTTCACCAGCCTTGTAGCGCTGTGCAATCTCGGGATAATCGCCCGCGACCTGCGGGGCAACCTCCTCAAGCATATCCTCGATGATCTCTTCAGACATAACGTACTCCAAAAGTTAGGTACCTAAATAAGATTGATATCCCGTTACTTCTTCTTGTGCGGGCGCGGCTTCTTCTCTCGACGAGTGACCTCAACCTGCAGCGGAGCGTTCTTAAGACGCTCCTCCTCATCGGCCTTCGCCTTGTCGATGACCTTCTGCGTCACAAAAATCTGCTGGATAACCTGCCAAGCAGACGAGACGTCGTAGTACAGCAGAACACCAACGGGAAGGCTCCAGCCCATCCAAAGCATCATGACCGTCATGACAACGGCCATCATACGCATGCTCTGAGCCTGCTGGCCGGTCTGGTTGCGCGACATATAGAGCTGCGGAATCAGGGTCAGGACGGCGAACAGGATCAGGCAAACCAGCGCAGGCAGTGCAACCATAAAGCCATCGGCAAAGGAAGCGCTCGGCGTGGTGGTCAGGTCGGGCAGGATGTTGAAGAACGAGAACGTGCCGTCGTTAAAGTACTGCGGCAGGTTGCGCAGCAATGTATACAGGGCGAACAGGATAGGCATCTGAATCAGCAGCGGCAGACAGCCAGCCATGGGGTTGAACTTGTTCTCGCTGTAGAACTTCTGCATCTCCTCGGCCTGACGCTGGGGATCGTCGGCGTAGCGCTCCTGGATCTCGAGCATCTTGGGCTGCAGCACCTGCATGCGAGCCGTCGACTTGGTCGACTTGAGCATAAGCGGCGTCAGCAGCAGACGGATGATGACCACCAGGATGATGATGGACAGGCCCCAGTCGACCGCAAAGGTCTGGATGAGCTTGAGCAGCTCGAAAAGGATGTTAACGATCCAATCCCACATGTAAGTTTTCCTCCGATAGCGAGTGCCCGCTAGGGCACAGGGTCATAACCGCCGACGTGCAGGGGATTGCAGCGAGCGATGCGCCTCACGGCAAGCCAGCAGCCTCTCAAAACACCGTACTTCTCAATCGCCTGGACGGCGTATTGCGAGCACGTTGGGTAATAAATGCAGGCGTCAGGCAATAAGGGCGAAATAACCTGTTGATATATGCGAATAGGAGCGATGGCAACACGTCGCAAAACGTGATTGCTCATCGCTCCTCCCCGGCAACGCCGGCGCGTTTCATAAGCGAACGCAATGCCTTGTCCATCTCCTGCGGCGAGGAAACCCTCGTCTTGGGAGTTGCAAACAAGATGATGTCATAACCCGCAACGGGAAATCCACAGCTGCGGGCGGCCTCGCGCATCACACGCTTAGATCGGTTGCGCACGACGGCACAACCGAGTCGCTTAGCACCAACGAAGGCGACCCTTCCGGAGCCGCCTTCGCCAACCGATTCACATATGGTCATTCGAATCAGAGGGTGATTGAAACGACGCCCCTGACTGAACACATGCTCGAAATCTTGCCGAGACTTAATAGTCTTCATGCGAGATGTGTGTATCGCTGCTAGACAGTGAGACGCTTGCGGCCCTTGGCGCGGCGACGGGCGAGCACGGCACGACCACCCTTGGTGGCCATACGGGCACGGAAGCCATGGGTCTTGGCACGCTTACGCTTATTAGGCTGATACGTACGCTTCATCTTAAGTTCCTCCTGCTGCATTTCGAGTGTCCGCGGGAGCGCGGACGCAGATATAGACACGTGAGCTTGAAGATTGTAGGGAAATCAATGTTCAAATGTCAAGAAATCAAAGGTAAAAGGTTGCGTAGTTCACACGGTTCCCCCATAAGCCGAGCTCGATTTAGCAGTGCATGGCAACTTTTCACGATATTTCATCGAGTTTTCAACAGGTCATGTTGGCAATGTTGAGAACTTTTCGCCCATTTTCCAAAGTTTTCAACAGGTTTTGAAAAGTTGTTGAAAGATGAGAAACATTGCACGGTGAGCTACTATTTGTTCTAAACCTTTTGAAAGATTGCGAGCGGCATGTCTGACGACTTTTACACCATGGTCGATTCCGGAGACCCGGCACCCGACAACGAGCACATCACCGGCGTGCGCGAAGAGCGTGCGGAAGGCGAGCAGACGACCACGCAGGCGCCAAAAGCCATGTACGCAGCGCGCATCGCCGTCTATGACGACATGCTGTCGACACCGCGTGTGATCGTCATTGATCCGCAGGATGTCCGCACGTATTTGGAAGAGACGACCAACACCGTCTACCAGTGCATGAAAGAACAAGGTGGCCATATCTCGCTCATGGTCATCCGCGAGATTGTCGAAAACTTTATCCACGCACACTTTGCCGAGCCCATCATCTCGATCCTGGACGGCGGAGACACCATCCGCTTTGCTGATCAAGGACCCGGCATCGACGACAAGGAGCGCGCTTTCGACTTTGGCGTTACCAGCGCAAACAGCAAGATGAAGCGCTATATCCGTGGAACCGGAGCAGGGTTTCCCATGGTGCAGGAGTATTTGGAAAACGCCGGCGGTGCCGTATCCATCGAGGACAACATGGGCAACGGCACCGTGGTTACGGTAAGCCTGGACCCTAAACGCGTGCAGGAAATCGAGCGCGCCGGCGGACGCGGTGCTGCCGT
Organism: uncultured Collinsella sp.; assembly: GCA_902476475.1. Taxonomy (GTDB): domain Bacteria; phylum Actinomycetota; class Coriobacteriia; order Coriobacteriales; family Coriobacteriaceae; genus Collinsella. The sequence continues at coordinate 31,364 of CABSDO010000004.1, forward strand.
GCGGCCCGAGACGGAGCAGCCCACATATCCCCTGCCGGGAGCTTTTGCGCAGCAGCCCATGGCAACGCAGCAGATGCAGCCCCCCGTGGGGCAGATGCAGCATCCCGGAATGCTTCCTACACAAGAGCCCCAGGCGACATCGATGTCGATGCCGCCAAACATGCCAGAGACCGTGCCGCTGGCGGATCAGGATGCAGCAGCAATGCAGCAGGCGACGGGGGCACCGGGTGGCCAGCAAATGGGCTATCAGCCGTACCAACAGGGATATCCATATCAGCAGATGCCGCCACTGGGGTATGGCCAGCAGTTCCCGCAGCAGTACCAGCAGGGATATCAGCAGCCGTACCAGCAGATGCCGCAGCAGCAGTACAGCCCTTGGGCCCAGCAGATGCCTCCGCAGCCTTACCAACAGTGGCCTCAAAGTTTTCAACAGCAAATGCCACCGATGCAGAGTTCTCAACAACCAGCAGCTCAAATGATGTATCCTAATGCAGCAAATCAGTATGCGCAGCCACAACCGGACGTGTTCGTAAGCGACCGCGGCAACGCCGCGCTGGGCTATCTGGCGCAAAATCAAGCGTGCGGTGCAACCGATCTGGCGAGGGCGTTTGGAAACTCGGCCCCCACTTGGTCACGCACGCTCAATGACTTGGCGCAGGCCGGCTTGGTCATCAAGCATGGCCAGAAATACCATCTGACCGAACTCGGCGCCGCTCGCGTGCGAGCTCAGAGCTAAAGAACGGGAGAGACAGTGGACGAGGAAGCAAGCATCATCCTGGGGGATGCCATCGCCTTTTGCCAGCGCGACGGCCAAGATGCACGCCTCATCAACATGCTGGGGCAATCGCGCGCCATAAGCCTGACCGAAGATACGCTCACGATCGAGGCCCCCTCGCGCTTTGCCATCGCGCAGCTCAAAAAGCATCAGCCGACTATTGAGGCCTATCTGGAAGAAATCGCCTTTGCACCGATTGCACTCGACATCGTGGCACCGCAAGGCGCCGCGACGGAATCCGCTGCCGCGACGGCGCCGACCACGGCTCCCGCTGCTTCCCCGGCGGCGCCGGCCTCCGCAGGCGACGTGCCGACAATCGAGCACCAGCGCAGCGATGTTTCCCGTGAAACCATGGCACCGTTGCCGGCCGCGGCGGCGACGTCAACGAACGTACCCGTCACGCACATGCCCATCGCTCACGACGCAGCGGCGGGCGCGGATTCGGGCATTGCAATCAAGAACACGCTCTCGGCCGATGATTTTCGTCGCATGATGAACCAGATGAAGGGCGGAGCGCCGACTAAATCCACGCAAGCTGCGACCCCTGCTTCACCCATGCCAGCACCGACCGTGCCGGCCGAGCAGAATACGGATGGAGCCCCGCTCGCCGCGAACTCAAAATTTACCTTTGAGAACTTTGTCTACGGCCCCGAGAACAGCCATGCCTATCGCTCGGCACTCAAGTTTGCCGCCCTCGCGGACGAGCGCGGCACGTGCACATCGCTGTTCATCTACGGCAAATCGGGCCTGGGCAAGACCCACCTGTTGCTCGCTATCAAAAACGAGCTCGCCGAGAAGTCGCCCGAGATCAAGGTCAAGTATGCCAACTCCCAGGCATATCTGGACGACCTGATGACCGAGTTCGACCGCCAAAAGAAGAGCAACGCCCCCATCATGCAGGCGTACCACGGCGTGGACGTGCTCATCATCGATGACATCCAAAACATCATCGGCAAGCGCGCGAGCGTGGACTACTTCTTCCAGCTCATGGACGAATTCATCCGCAACAACAAGAAGGTCGTCATCGCGGCAGACCGCGCCCCCAAGGACCTGAGCATGGATGAGCGTCTGACCAGCCGCTTCAACGCCGGCATGCTCTGCCTGGTCGCAGAGCCCAGCTACGAGATGAAATACAAGATCTTGCAGCGCTATTACGAGAACACCATCGTCGCCGCTCCCGAGGCAGGCGACGACTCGCTGCTGGCGGCCTATGGGGGCGACGGCGGGCACCTGACCGACGAGCACTTTAAACACATGGCCGAAGTCTCGGGCACCAACATCCGCGAACTCGAGAGCTTTTGCGAGCGCTGCGCCGGCGAGGCGGGCGACCGCGAGCGCGAGGGCGGGGAGCTCACCTTTGACGATATCGACGCCATCGCCAGCCAGTACTTCGACACATCGGCCAAAAAGATCAACGTGCAAACGGTTCAGTCCGTCATTGAAGAGCAGTACGGCGTGACGCACGAGGAGCTCATCGGCCCGCGACGCAACGCCAATATCGCCAAGGCACGCCACATTGCCATCTATCTGGCCATCGAGATGTGCGAGATGACGACCACGGCGGTGGGCGCCGAATTTGGCAACCGCAACCACTCGACCGTCAGCACGAGCTACAAAAAGGTCCAGAAGATGATCCAGGAAGACCGCACCGTCACCGAAGATCTCAAATCGTTGCGCGATAAAATTACACTGCGCTCGTAGGGAAATAGAGACACCTGTTGAAAACTTGTCAAAACCACGGGCATAAGGTGTCTAAAACCCAACCCGCGGTGATGAAAAGTTTTGCGCAGGTTTTGAACGTGGAAAACCACCCCCGTTGCACACAGGTTGCTGTCGATTTTCTTTCTGGGTCTGACCTGCGTCTTTGGGAGTAATCAACAGTTTCGTCAGTGCTATTACTATTATTAAGATATTTATATCTAAAGAAAGGTATTAAAAGATGAAGTTCACCGTCAGTCAGAGCTCGCTTACACAAGCCATCGGCGTCGTTATGAAGGGCGTCGCTTCGGCGTCCACCCTTCCCATCCTGTCGGGCGTACTCGTCAAGGCGCAAGACGGCATCTTGGAATTCCAGACCTCTAACTACACCATCTCGATCCGTCATCGCATCGCGGCGCATGTCGAAGAAGAGGGCGAGATGGTTATCCCCTGTAAGATGCTCTCCAATATCACCAAGACCCTCCCCGATGCCCCGGTCACCTTTGAGCTGTCCGAGCGCCAGGTGCTGATTGGTTGCGAGAAGAGCTCTTTCCGCCTGAACACGCTCGATGCCAATGACTTCCCCGAGTTTCCGGCCTATGCCATCGAGAGCGCCGTGGAGCTGCCGACCGATATCTTGTCCGAAATGGTCGGCCGCGTGTGGCGCGTCACCTCGACCGACAAGGCCCGCCCCATTCTGGGCGGCGTGCACATGAAGGTCGAGAACAACACCGTGCGCCTGGTGGCGACCGATTCCTTCCGCTTGGCCGTGTGCGATACGCAGGTCGAGACCTCAACCCTCGAGGGCTCCTTTGAGCTTAACGTTCCGGCCGACGCCTTTAACGACGCACTGAACATCATGGCCAGCCAGACGACCATCATGATCGGGGCTACTGACACCCAGGTCGTCTTCGAGGCCGGCAATACCACCTACGTGTCGCGCCGCATCGAGGGCGTGTACCCCAACTACAAGCAGCTCATCCCCGATTCGTGCGTGACGAGCGTCAAGATCGACGTCGCCGCCTTTAACGCCGCCCTCAAGCGCGTGGCCGTTATCGCGAGCGCCAACCCCGCCGTCAAGTTCGAGATCGATGTCGAGAACGGGCAGATGGGCCTGTCTTCCATTTCCAATGACCAGGACCTTGCGCAGGAGACGATCGATGTCGAGGCCGAGGGCGAGTCGGGCACCATCGCCTTCAACTACCACTACATCTTCGGCTGTCTCAATGCTCTGTCCAAAGAGAAGGAGATCACGCTGGAGCTCAAGAGCTACTCGCAGGCGGGCATCTTCAAGTCCTACGACAAGATCAACTACCTGTACCTGGTCATGCCGGTCCGCATCTAGCGCTGCGCCATGACCATGTTCGCCCGCGATCTTTCCGTCGCGCGCTACCGCAGCTTCGATAGTTATCGCCTTGCCCTGGACGAAGGCGTGACGATACTTGCGGGACCCAACGCGGCGGGAAAGACCAATCTCATAGAGGCGCTGCAGCTGCTGACGAGCGGCGCCTCGTTTAGGCATCCGACCGCAGCCGAGCTCGTCCATGACGGCGTGGGCTCGTGCAAGGTCGAGCTGAGGCTCGAGGGCGACGGCCGCGTGCTTGATATGGGATTGAACGCGGAGGACGGTAAGCGCTCGTTTAGCCGCAACGGTAAGAGATGTTCTGCCGCCGGTGTGCGCGGGGTTCTGCCGAGCGTGCTGTTTTGCCCCGACCATCTGGACATGGTTAAGCGAGGCGCCAGTGTGCGCCGCGCCGCCCTCGATGACTTTGGCATGCAACTGAGCGCACGCTATGCCGATCTTGCGAGCACCTATGGGCGCTGCGTGACCCAGCGTAACGCCTTGCTCAAGGAGACCTGGTGCTGCCGCGAGATGCTCGGCGCGTGGAACGATTCGATTGCCCGCGCGGGCTCGGCCCTGCTTGTGCACCGGTTGGCTCTGCTCGACCGGCTGGCGGGCCATGTGCACACTGCCTACGGGCAAGTGGCATCCGGTGAGGCTGCCAACGTGACCTATACGTCCACACTGGGGGATTTGCCCCAGGTCGATGATCGCGAAGAGCTGAAGGGCTGGGCGTACGAGCGCATGCTGGCTGCCCTTGATGAGCACGCCGACGAGGAAATTCGCCGCGGCGTGACGTTGGTGGGACCGCATCGCGATGAGATTGAGTTTACCGTGGCGGGTCGCTCCGCCCGTTCATTTGCCAGCCAAGGTCAGCAGCGAACGTTGGTTCTGGCCTGGAAGGTGGCGGAGGTGGCCGTGGCTCGCGATGTCCTGGGCACCGCCCCATTGCTGCTTTTGGACGACGTGATGAGCGAACTCGACGGCGAACGCCGCGGTGCTTTCCTGCGGCTGATCGGCGATGATATCCAGACGGTCATAACCACGACCAACCTGGGGTACTTTACCGATGACCTGCTTGATCGAGCCAAGGTGGTGAGCATGGGTGAGACGTGCTAATTACGAGCGCGAGAGCGAAACGGTCGCCTTCAGTGGGTTTTTGAACGCAGAGCGCCAGCGCATCCTGGCGGCCGCGACGCCTGAGCGCCGCGCGCAGATGGAGGCTGCAGAGGAATCTCGTGCGGTCTATCGCGCCTGGAATGCGGTGTGCTCGGGCACGCGCGAGGGGCGCCATGTGACGGGCCTGCGCTACCTGCCCGAGTCCAATGAGCTGCTGGTGTACCTCGACTCGCCCTCGTGGACGCAGGAAATGACGCTGTTGCGCGAGATCATCCGCGCACGTATGGAGCGCGCCGGTGCACATGTGGACGGCCTGGTGTTCAAAACCACCGCGCCCGGCCACACGCCACCCGCCGCCAAGGAGCGCCTGCGCCTGGCGACGACCGAGCGCCCGCCGGCTCCGCACGCCGACCTCAGTGAGGCCGAGTGCACCGAGATTGAGTGCCAAGTGGCGCCCATCGAAGACCAAAAACTGCGCGAGGCCCTCGAGAATGCCATGAGAGCCAGTGCCGAGTGGGCCAAGGGCGTGCAAAGCAAAAAAGAGCCTTAAATCGCATCTGGTGGCCTTGTAGAGCCAAATACCCTCGTTCCCGAGGGTATTTTTTTACGATAAACTAGTAAGGCTGTACACATTTTCTTGACTGAAGGAGGACGTGTGGCAAACGAAAACGATTACGATGGCGGCGAGATTAAGATTCTCGAAGGTCTCGAGGCCGTTCGTAAGCGCCCGGGCATGTATATCGGCTCGACGAGCGCCAGCGGTCTGCATCACCTGGTGTGGGAGATCGTTGACAACTCCGTCGACGAGGCCATGGCCGGTTTCTGCACCGAGATCCAGGTGACGGTCCACGCCGACAACTCCATCACGGTCGTCGACAACGGGCGCGGCATCCCCGTCGACGAGCATCCTGTTAAAAAGATCCCGACGCTCGAGGTCGTCATGACGATCTTGCACGCCGGCGGTAAGTTCGATAACTCGGCCTATAAGGTCTCGGGCGGCCTGCACGGCGTTGGCATCTCCGTCGTCAACGCACTGTCCAAGCGCGTGGTCGTTCAGGTTCGTCGCGACGGCAACACCTACGAGATGGAGTTCTCGCGCGGCAAGACCGTCAAGAAGATGGAGGTCGTGGGCACCTCGGATTCGACGGGCACCACCGTCACCTTCTGGCCCGACGACGAGATCTTCGAGACCTGCATCTACGATTTCGATACGCTGCACAACCGTCTGCAGGAGACGGCGTTCCTCAATAAGAACCTCAAGATCGTGTTGACCGACGAGCGCGAGGCGACTCCCCACGTGGAGGAGTTTTGCTACGAGGGCGGCATCATCGACTTCGTCAAGTTCCTCAACGAGGGCAAGGACGTCCCCGAGGCCTTTAAGGAGCCCATCTACATCGAGGGCAAATCGGACCCGGACGCGCCTGTGACCAAGATGGGCGAGGTCGAGGTTTCCCTGCAGTGGAATAGCGGTTACGGCGAGAACGTCATGTCGTTTGCCAACGACATCTACACCCCCGAGGGCGGCATGCACCTTGAGGGCTTCCGCACCGCGCTCACCCGCGTGATCAACGATTACGCGCGCAAGCAGAACCTGCTCAAGGAAAAAGACGCCAACCTGACCGGCGACGATGTGCGCGAGGGCCTTTCGGCCGTTATCTCGGTCAAGCTGCCCGATCCGCAGTTTGAGGGCCAGACCAAGGCCAAGCTCGGCAGCTCCTATATGCGCGCGCTGACGCTCAAGATCGTGACCGACGGCCTTGCCGATTACCTCGAGGAGCATCCCAAGCCCGCTCGCGAGATCGTCAAGAAGGCACAACAGGCCTGCAAGGCGCGCAACGCCGCCCGCAAGGCGCGCGAAGCGACCCGCCGCAAGAGCCTGCTCGAGACGGCGTCCCTGCCCGGTAAGCTCGCCGACTGCTCGGTGCGCGATGCCGAGCTGACCGAGCTCTTCATTGTAGAGGGCGACTCGGCAGGCGGTTCGGCCAAGGACGGCCGTCGCCGAGACATCCAGGCGATTCTGCCCCTGCGCGGCAAGATTTTGAACGTCGAACGCGTTGGTGACCATCGCGCGTTCTCGAGTGACACCATCCAGTCGCTGATTACCGCGATCGGCTGCGGCGTCACGACGAGTGCCGGCGACGGCGGCGACTTCGATATCACCAAGGCGCGCTACCACAAGATCATCATCATGACCGATGCAGACGTCGACGGTGCGCATATCCGCATCCTGCTGCTGACGTTTTTCTACAAGTACATGCGTCCGCTGATCGATGCCGGCTACGTCTATGTTGCCTGCCCGCCCATCTTTGGCATTAAGGTGCGCAACAAGATCCACTACGTGTATCCCAACGGCCGCCAGCCCGAAGACGAGATCCTGCGCGACACCATCCAGAGTCTGGGCCTGAACCCCGACGATAACGACGAGGACGGCAAAGCCAAGGACGGCAAGATCACCAAAAAGCGCAAGGGCTATACCGTCCAGCGCTACAAGGGCCTGGGCGAGATGGACCCCAAGCAGCTTGCCTCGACGACGATGGATCCCAAGACCCGCATCCTGCAGCGTGTGTCGATCGAGGACGCCGTGGTGGCGGACCGCGCCGTGCGCGAGCTGATGGGTTCCGAGGTCGGCTATCGCCGCGAGTACATCGAGAAGCACGCACATGATGCACGATTCCTTGACGCTTAAGAGGAGGTAACGTGGCAGACGATATCAACAATAGCGAGGGTATGGACGAGGCCAGCGACGCCGGCATGCCCGATGATCTGAAGCGCCTGCTCGCCCGTGCTGAGCAGGGCGAGGACGGCGACCCGGACGCCTATAATCCCGATGTCGATGATGAGGAAGAAGAAGACGACGCCGAGCTCGAGGAGAGCTTTGGCGAAGTCGACCGTGGTGCCTCGGCCGGCGAGGATATCAACGGCGGCCAGCTCCAGATTTCGGAGTTTGGCCGCGAGATGAAGCAGTCGTTCATCGAGTATTCGATGTCGGTCATCACGGCGCGCGCCTTGCCGGACGTGCGCGATGGCTTAAAGCCGGTGCACCGCCGCATCCTGTACGCGATGAACGAGAGCGGCATCTACCCCAACCGCCCACACAAGAAGTCGGCCTGGACGGTCGGCGAAGTTATCGGTAAGTACCACCCGCACGGCGATTTCGCGGTCTACGAGGCCATGGTCCGCCTGGCGCAGTGGTTCTCCATGCGCACGCCGCTCATCGACGGTCACGGCAACTTCGGCAACATCGATGGCGACGGCGCGGCGGCTATGCGTTACACCGAGAGCCGCCTGGCCAAGCCCGCCATGGAACTGCTTCGTGACTTGCAGAAGGATACCGTCGACTGGCAGCCCAACTACGACGAATCGCTCGCCGAGCCCGTGGCGCTGCCTGCGCGCTTCCCCAACCTGCTGGTCAACGGCAGCCAGGGCATCGCCGTCGGCATGGCCACCAACATCGCTCCGCATAACCTCACCGAGGCGATCGAGGCCACCTGCTACCTGATCGACAACCCCGACGCCACCGTTGACGAGCTCATGCAGATCATGCCCGGTCCGGACTTCCCCACCGGCGCCATCATCATGGGCAGCGCCGGCATTAAGCAGAGCTACGAGACCGGCCGCGGCTCCATTACCGTGCGTGCCAAGGCACATGTGGAGTCCACCAAGACCGGCCGCAGCCGCCTGGTCTTTACCGAGATTCCCTACATGGTCAACAAGGGCACCCTGCAGGAGAAGATCGCCCAGCTCGTCAACGACAAGCGCATCGAGGGCATCTCGGATATGCGCGATGAGTCCAACCAGAAGGGTATCCGTCTGGTCATCGAGCTCAAGAAGGGCGTCATTCCGCAGGTCGTGCTCAACAATCTGTATAAGTACACCTCGCTGCAGACGACCTTTGGCGCCAACAACCTGGCACTCGTCAACGGCGTTCCCAAATGCCTGAGCCTGCGCGAGATGCTGCAGCACTACATCGACCACCAGGTCGACGTCGTCACTCGCCGCACCCGCTTCGACCTTAAGAAGGCCCAGGCCCGCGCGCATATCCTTGAGGGCTACTTGATGGCTCTCGACCATATCGACGAGGTCATTAGCATCATCCGCTCCTCGCAGACCGACTCCGAGGCCAGCAGCCGCTTGATCGAGCGCTTTGGCTTTACGCCCGAGCAGACCACGGCCATCCTCGAGATGAAGCTGCGCCGCCTGACCGGCCTGGAGCGCGACAAGATCCAGGAAGAGTTGGACGGCCTGCGCCGCGCCATCGCCTACTACGAGGACCTGCTGGCGCATGAGGAGAAGATCCTGGGCGTCATCAAGGAAGAGATGCGCGAGATCTCCAAGAAGTTTGGCGACAAGCGCCGCACCGAGATCAGCCAGGTTGAGAAGGACCTGGATGTCGAGGACCTCATCGCCGACGAGGATATGGTCGTGACCATCACCCACACCGGCTACGTTAAGCGTATCCCGGTGGCTGCCTACCGCGCCCAGAAGCGCGGCGGCAAGGGCGTGTCGGGCGTCAACCTCAAAGAGGACGACGTTATCGATGAGATGTTCATCGCGTCCACGCACGAGTACGTGCTGTTCTTCTCGAGCAAGGGCAAGGTCTATCGCCTGAAGGTGCACGAGCTGCCGGTGGGTACGCGCCAGGCGCGCGGTACCGCGATCGTCAACCTGCTGCCCTTCGAGGAGGACGAGAAGATCGCGAGTGTCATCAGCTGCCGCGAGTTCCCGGCCGACGAGTACCTGATGTTTGCCACCAAGAGCGGCATGGTCAAGAAGACCGTGATGAGCGCATACGACCGCAGCCGTCGTGACGGCCTGATCGCTATCAACCTGCGTGACGACGACGCGCTGCTGAACGTGCGCCGCGTGCGCGAGGGTGACAAGATCATCCTGGCCACCACTGCGGGCAAGGCGATCATGTTCTCCGAGGAGCAGGTGCGCGCTACCGGCCGCGATACCAGCGGCGTTCGCGGCATTAGCATGAAGGACGGCGTGAGCGTTCTGGGCATGGAAGTCACTAACGGCAACGGCGATCTGTTCGTCATTACCGAGCGCGGTTACGGCAAGCGCACGCCGGTCGCGGACTACCCAGAGCAGAACCGCGGCGGTCAGGGTGTCTATACCATTCAGATGACCGAGCGCAAGGGCAACCTCGCGGCTATGAAGACGGTGGGCCCGCAGCACGAGCTGTTCATCGTGACGGAAGGCGCGACGGTCATTCGTGTCAAAACCGACGAGATCAGCCAGACTGGCCGTGCCACCCAGGGCGTCAAGATGATGACCGTCGACGGCAACGACCGCATCTGCGCCGTAGCCCGCATGACGGCCGCCAAAGAGAAGCCCGAGGGCGAAGGTGCCGAGGCCGCAGCCGACACCGAAGAGGCCCCAGTCGACCTAGGCGACGGCAACGACATGCCAGAAGATCTCCTCGACGAGTAAGAGGCCCTAGCTGGTAGAAAATATCAGACCCCATATATCGGCGGTCGGCGCACCTGCGCGCCGACCGCTTTTTTGAAAACCTAGGGACCCGCGTTCGCCCCGGCCGCCCGGCGGCATATGAAGTCGATCGCGAGTTCCGCACGAGCCGGAGAGCACTTAATGTGCTCTCCGTGCGA
>CABSDO010000005.1 GCA_902476475.1 uncultured Collinsella sp.
AGAGCAGCAAACTTAACCCGCGCCAGCCGGCCCCGGAGACCCTCCCGGAGGGCCCAAAAAATATTTTCAAAAAAGTTGTTGCGCACCGGACAGGCTTCTGTGTATACTAATCCCCGCAGCGCACGCGAGCGGAAACAAACGCGAACGACTGCCTGGGGAGTTAGCTCAGTTTGGTTAGAGCGCCGGCCTGTCACGTCGGAGGTCGCGGGTTCGAGCCCCGTACTTCCCGCCAACGCAATTAAAACCACGTCTTCGGACGTGGTTTTTTGCGTTTGATAGGACCTCGATCCCATCGGCTCCTTTCGCCCAAAACCAAAGCCTTCCAATTCCCGGACAAGCTCCGCTTGAGACATGGTTCAAACAAGGAATTTGTTGCGCAACGCCTGCTCAATGAAGTAGGGGCAGGTTATACTGAATTGCACTATGGGCCGTTTTTGATGCAAGAGGCTTCAAACACGGCATTCAGTGGGCACCCATTTTGCAATTTGGGCGTCCATACGGTCATTGGTGTCTCGACGTAAGCTCGGCCCCGGAGCTCGTTCGAGCTGTTCCTATTCTTGAAAGGGGAAAAATGGACATATCGAGGAAGACTGATTACGCCCTTCGCATGCTCGCGATACTTGCCGAGGATCCGGAGCGCCTGCTTTCTGTTCGCACCGCCGCCGAAGAGGTCAATGTTCCGTATTCGTTTGCCCGTTCGATCCAGCATGGTTTGGTTCAGGCCGGTATTGTGGAGAGCCTGCGTGGCGTCCATGGCGGCATGCGTCTTAAGGTCAGCCCCGACGATGTCACCATCCGCCAGGTCGTTGAGGCCGTCCAGGGCCCCATCGTCATGAACGATTGCACCGCGCCCGATGGCGACTGTGCGCGCATGGGTACGTGCTGCTATCATTCCCTGTGGGCCGGAGCTCAAGCGCTGATGCGCGACTACCTCGATTCCGTTTCGCTGGGCGATATCGTCGCTCACCGCCAGTTCCCGGCCGTCGATTCCAAGTTCGCCGACCGCGATGCGTTTCCCGAGTACGCCACCTGTGCGTGCGCTTGCCGGGGGGAATAGCGCCGCATAAGGAGCATAGCCATGATTCAGGACCCCTTTCGTTCGATGATTCGTTCGGAAGGGGTCCTGCGTTATCGCGACCTTCCGTGGCGCCGCACGCGCGACCCGTACATTATTTGGCTTTCCGAGGTTATGCTGCAGCAAACGCAGGTGCCGCGTGTGGAGACGCGGATGCCCGCGTGGCTCGACCGCTTTCCGACTGTACAGGCGCTCGCTCAGGCCGCTCCTTCCGACGTTTTGGATGCCTGGCAGGGGATGGGCTACAACCGGCGTGCTCTGGCGCTTCACAGAGCCGCTCAGTGCATTACGGAAGATTGGGATGGGGAGTTTCCACGTGAGACGCGCGACCTGGTCGCCCTGCCCGGTATTGGCCCGGCGACGGCGCAGGGCATCCGGTCGTTTGCGTTCGATCTTCCGGGCGTGTATCTGGAGACCAACGTGCGCACGGTCTTTCTGCATCATTTTTTTCCCGATGTGCCGGCCGTTCCCGATCGCGAGCTGGTGCCGCTGATCCAAGCCGCCTGTCCGGCGGCCCCCGGTACGACGGCGGACGAGATTGCTCCCTTTGCCGCGCCTCAAGACGATGCCGACACGCCGCGCGCGTGGTATTACGCGCTGCTGGATTACGGCGCGTATCTTAAAAAGACGCTGCCCAATCCTTCCAGGCGGTCGGCGGGCTATAGCCGCCAGTCTAAGTTTGAGGGCTCGCGCCGCCAAAAGCGCGCCCATATTGTGCGCATGCTGCTGGCGGCGCGCGATGGGCAGCCGGCGGGCATTACGGTTGATGAAGCTGTTGCAGGCGTTAACGAGATGGAGACGGCAGCCGGCAGAGAGTCGGTCGAGCGCGAGCTGGTCGCAAGTATTCTTGCCGATCTGGAACGCGAGGGCTTTTGCCGCTCCGAGGGCGATCGTTGGCTGAGTGTGTAGCCCGCTCAAATCTGAAGAACCGGATTGTAAGGTTTAGATTTTCGATATGAGGGCATCCTAAAGACAAGGCCGCTCGAAGCCTACGGGCGGCATGTGTTGAAGGGAAGTACACCTATGGATTTTGAGAACTCCCAAACCAAGAAGAACCTCGAGACCGCTTTTGCCGGTGAGTCCCAGGCGCACACCAAGTATCGCTACTACGCATCTAAGGCCAAAAAGGACGGCTACGTTCAGATCTCGAATATCTTTGCCGAGACCGCAGGCAATGAGTCCGAGCACGCCAAGCTGTGGTTTAAGTATCTGCACGACGGCGCCGTTCCCGACACCCTGGACAACTTGCGTGATGCCGCTGCGGGCGAGAACTACGAGTGGACCACGATGTACGACGAGTTTGCCAAGACCGCCGAGGAGGAGGGCTTTGCCGAGATTGCCGCAAAGTTCCGCGGCGTCGGTGCTGTCGAGAAGGCTCACGAGGAGCGCTACAACAAGCTTGTCGAGCGCATTGAGTCGGGCGAGGTGTTTGAGCGCGAGGGCGTGAAGGTATGGAAGTGCCTGAACTGCGGGCACCTGCATGTGGGCGCCGAAGCGCCCGAGGTGTGCCCGGTGTGCAACCATCCGAAGGCGTACTTTGAGGAGCAGGTGGTGAACTACTAGCGCCGATACGAACGTGGACTGCGGAGCGCAGGGCGGGGAAATACCTTTCCCTCCCGCTCACGGCTCCGCAGGGTAACTGCTGGTTTCGCCGCTCCGGGCGTCAGACCCGCGGCGTATCCCTTTCCCTCTCGCTCACGGCTTCGCAGGGTCGCGCGAGGCAAAGGCATACGCCGCGGGTCTGACGACGCGGGCTTGCCAACGAGTTTTGGCCAATAGTTTGGTTTTCGTGCCGTCCCTTTTGGGGCGGCACGTTTTTGTATGGGGTCCCTGTCTACACAATTTCTGTCAAGCTTTTGGCCAGCTTTTGGTTAGTTGGCGGGTTGATGGAAGGCCAAAAGATCATTCGATAAAAAAGCTCAGAGAAAGTGCTGGTAGGGGAGTCGTTGAGCTTTTCGACAGCTTTCTGGTAAAAGAAACTTTGCAGCCATTGCTACGGATTGTGTTGCCGTGGCCTTGGCGGTGCGGGATGCTGGTCGTAAGCGTCGAATGATCCGATTTTGGAGGCCAGCATGGATCTGTTTCTTGAGACTCCGCAGCAACAAGCTGAGCGCATGCTGCGTCAGCAGCAACGACTCATGGAGATGCAAATGCAAGGGGTAGCCGCCCAGCCCCCTGCGCAAAACGTTACACCCGCGGTTTCGCCTGCGGGCGAATCGGCACCAGAGGCCTATTCCGTACAGCAAGATTCATATGCGCAGGAGCTCGCGTTCGACAAGCGTCGTGCGCGTCGTCGCCGCGTGGGCCAGCGCCTGCGCACATTGGCGATGATCGTGCTCATTCCGCTAGGACTTGCGGCGATTTTCTTGGTCTCGTATGCGCTCACCTGCATCCTCAACGGTGCTTCGCCCGGCGAAGTGCTCCAACATCTGTCAGCCCTCGGCCAGCGCCTAGGCGATGTCATAACAACAATCCGCGCCGGCTGGGAGAGTTAGCGTTTGTCACATTAGGACTTCTAGGGTGTAGGGATTATCGCCACGAGCGGAATTCTTGCATCCTGTTGGTCCTGTCGTGCGACTGAATAGTATTATTGAAGATGAATAATAATAGGATTTGTTATGTATAAGCAGGATTTAGAACAGACTCTTTTGGGCATTGACGAAGAGGCGGAGCTGGAAATAGGTCCAAGAGACGACAGGCCGAACGTTGTATTGGTGGGAGGAAGCGCCTTCATGCTAAACGATGTGACGAATCGTTCGGTTACACATGACATTGATGTGTTTGAGGCAGATAAGTGCCTCCGCGAGATCATAGCTCGATACCCCGAGGTGAATGGTATGGCGGTGGCATATTGTAATCAGATGCCGTTCAATTACGAAGATCGTTTGATTCCCTTGGATATTGGGGCGCGTTTTATCAGGTACCTTACGCCATCCTTGGAGGACCTGGCGGTAATGAAGCTCTATGCCTACCGTCCGAACGACATCATCGACCTTCATAGTCAGGCATTCGTCGACCGACTTGATTGGGGGTTGCTCGAACGGCTTATATTCGACGAGGGAGAGGCGCTGGCGTCGTCGCCTTCGGAGCGGAGTTATCAAGAGATGGTCTGCGCATACAGGCAATACAAAAAGGAGGTGCTCGGTTGAATCTGACCTTTGAGGGATTCTTAAAAGGCTATTGCCGAGAGCTATCCGGACAGCAGTCGCTGAGTTTTAGAAAATTGGTTGAGCAGGCGATGACGGATGCGCCGCGCGTGGCGGAGCCTCTGTTTTTGCTCGCTTTGGCGCAAGGAAAAGCCGAATACGTTCTGGGTTTATCCGAGGGCTCGTGGATGGAACGGGATTACCGAGACGTTTTATCCTTGTACGGTCAAGCGGGTAGCATGGCGTCTCTATGCGCCAAAAGTGAGCTCCCTAATCGTTATGCCAACGTTTGGCGTGCGTATAGAGCGGTGAAGGAAAAGCCGGCGGCCGATAGAAGGGTGAACGCCCTGATGAGAAAGAAAACGCTGGAAGCATTGGAGGAATCGGGTGTAACGCGCTATGGCCTCTGCCGTGCTCTGCGCCTGAATAAAGGAAACGTATACGCATACTTGGCCGGCGATGACTCAAAGGTGAGCAGGAAAACGGCGCGCCGCATTATGGAATATGCGGAGGAGAGGGGCGCCCAAGAAGGGGCCGGGCGCCCGGTGTGTGTGGCGGGGTAAGATTGATCGCGGTTTTGATTGGTGCTCGATTGGGTTTGTTGGGCGGAGTTTATGTCTGCTATTGATATTGTGCTTGTTGTGATCGCCTTGGTGGCGGTGGGGGTTGCTGTGGCTTGCGCCCTCCAGCTCAAGAGCCTGCGTGCCGAGTTGCGGGAGCGTGGCGACAGTAGCGCGGAAACGCTGGCAGCACTCGAGCAGGCCAACAACGCGCTCGATGCTCTGAACGTCGCGCTGGCCGAAACCCGCCGCACGGCCAATGCCATCGCGCAGCAGCAGACGACCGATGCGGCCGTGGAGCAGCAACGTTACCTGACCATCGCACGTGAGTTTTCGCAAGCTGGTGACCGGATGGATGACCTGCGCCGCGAGACGGCCCAACAGCTCGGCGCCAATCGCGAGGGCATCGAGCATCGCCTGGACAAGGTGCGCGAGACGGTCGATGTCCAGCTGGGCGCCATCCGCAAGGACAACAACGTGCAGCTCGATCAGATGCGCGCGACGGTGGACGAGAAGCTCTCCCGTACGCTCAACGATCGCCTGTCTGCATCGTTTAAGCAGGTGAGCGACCAGCTCGAGGCCGTGTACAAGGGATTGGGCGACATGCAATCCATCGCCACCGGAGTGGGCGATCTTAAGCGCGTGCTGGGCAATGTGAAGGCGCGTGGCATTTTGGGCGAGGTGCAGCTGGGTGCAATTCTGGCGGACATCCTTACACCCGACCAGTATCTGGAAAACGTCGCCACCAAGCCCGGCGCCTCGGAGCGCGTTGAGTTTGCCGTCAAGCTGCCGGTGGACGAGGGCGACCCCGTGCTGCTGCCGATTGACTCCAAGTTTCCGGGCGACGCGTACGAGCACTTGCTCGACGCACAGGAGTCGGGCGACGCTGAGGCCGTCGCCACCGCGCGCAAGACGCTTGACGCCATGGTGAAGCGCGAGGCAAAGGACATCTGCGAAAAGTACCTGAGCGTGCCCGCGACCACCAATTTTGGCATTATGTTCGTGCCGTTTGAGGGACTGTACGCCGAGGTCGTCAGCCGACCCGGGCTCATCGAAACCCTGGGCCGCGACTATCACGTCAACGTTGCCGGTCCCAGCACCATGGCGGCCATCCTCAACAGCCTGCAGATGAGTTACCAAACGTTTAAGCTGCAAAAACGCACCGATGACGTGCTGCGCGTGCTCTCCGCTGTCAAGGCCGAGCTGCCGCGCTATCAAAAGGCGCTGCGCCGCGCCCAGCAGCAGATCGAGACCGCGGGCAAAACGGTCGAGGGCATCATCACCACGCGCACCAACGTCATGGAGCGCAAGCTCAAGGACATCGACGCGCTGGAAGACGCCGACCAAGCCGATGAGATCTTGGGACTCACGTCCGCGAGCCTTCTCGCGGACCAAGAAGACGAGGACTAATTGCAACAAGACGGTGGGGCACCGGCGCAAACGCGGGCGCCCCACCGCTTTTCGCATCGCGCTTGTCTGAAGTGCGCTTTAGTGTGCAACAATGGCGTTTCGCCCTATCAGACGCGAAAGGAAGCCCATGTCTCAGAGAAGCACCAGCCCGCTCAGCCGCTCCACCGTGCGCCGCACGCTGCAGCGGTTTTGGGGTGTCACGCGCACGCAGCCGCTGATTGTCTTTCTCTCGGTGTTCTCGTCGGCGGGCTACATCTTTTTGCTGACGTTTGCCAATACCTATGTGATGGCCCTCATTGTCGACCGCGTTCAAGCCGGTCCCGTGGCGGGTGACCAGGTGTTTGAGGTCTTCGGCCCCTATATCCTGGCGCTCGTACTCGTTAATCTGGTGGGTCAGATCCTCTCCAAGCTACAGGACTACACCGTCTACAAGCTCGAGATCGCAGGCAACTATCACCTGGCGCGTCTATGCTTCGACACGCTCTCCAACCAATCCATGACATTTCACACCAGCCGCTTTGGCGGATCGCTTGTGAGCCAGACGAGTCGTTTTATGAGCGGCTACACGGGGCTGGTGGACGTGACGGTGTATTCGCTCATCCCCACCATCACCTCGGTCATCTGCACCGTGGCCGCACTCGCCCCGGTGGTACCGACGTTTACCGTGATCCTGGTGTGCATCATGGTCGTCTACATCGCGTTTGTCTGGCTTATGTACAAGCGCATCATGCCGCTTTCGGCCGCGACGTCCGCCGCGCAGAACAAGCTCTCGGGCGTGCTCTCCGACGCGGTCACGAACATCTTGGCCGTCAAGACCTGCGGGCGCGAGGACTTTGAACGCGATCTGTTCGACGCCGCCGATCGTGCCGCGCGCGATGCCGAGACGGTCTCGATGCACGCCATGATGCAGCGCAACTTTACGACCTCGGGCCTTATCGTCATCACCATGGCCGTGGTGAGTGTATTCGTGGCGGGCGGCAACGCGTGGTTTGGCATCTCGGCCGGCTCGCTCGTCATGATTTTTACCTACACCTATAACCTCACCATGCGCCTGAACTACGTGAGTTCCATGATGCAGCGCATCAACCGCGCTTTGGGCGATGCGGCCGAGATGACGCGCGTGCTGGACGAGCCATGTTTGGTGGCAGACGACCCGGACGCCCCTGAGCTCAAAGTGACCGAGGGCGCGATTGATTTTGAGCACCTGAGCTTTGCGTACCGTGACGCTGCGGTGGACGAGAGCGTGTTCGACGACCTGGCACTTCATGTGGCGGCGGGCCAGCGCGTGGGCCTGGTGGGCAAATCGGGCTCGGGTAAGACGACGCTCACCAAACTGCTGCTGCGCCTAGACGATGTTCAGGGCGGTCGCGTGCTCGTGGATGGTCAGGACGTCTCGCGCTGCACGCAGCAGAGCCTGCGCCGCCAGGTTGCCTACGTGCCGCAGGAGGCGCTGCTGTTCCACCGCTCCATTCGCGAAAACATTGCCTACGGTCGTCCCGACGCCACCGACGAACAGATTCGCGAGGCGGCTCGCTTGGCTAATGCGACTGAGTTTATCGACCGCCTGCCCCGTGGCTTTGACACCATGGTGGGCGAGCGCGGCGTCAAGCTCTCGGGCGGCCAGCGTCAGCGCGTGGCTATCGCCCGCGCCATCCTAACCGACGCGCCGATTCTGGTGCTCGACGAGGCGACCTCTGCCCTCGACAGCGAGTCCGAGGCGCTGGTGCAGGAGGCGCTCGAAAACCTGATGCGTGGACGTACCTCCATTGTGGTGGCACATCGCCTGTCCACCGTGGCGGCGCTCGACCGCATCGTGGTGCTGGCGGACGGCGAGATTGTCGAGGACGGTACGCATGCGCAGCTCGTCGAGGCGGGTGGCGAGTACGCGAGCCTGTGGAGCCGTCAGACCGGCGCATTCTTGGAGGCGTAAGCGTCTCGGACGTGGGACAATTGTGCCCATGAGTTTATTGTGCCGTTGAGCCGAGGAGTCGTTATGCCACGCGAGACCAATGCCGCCAAGCGCGAGCGCGCCGTTGAGGTGTGCGAGCGTCTCAACCGTCGCTATGGGCCGGTCGAGTGTTTTTTGGACCACGAGAATCCCTTCCGCCTGCTGATCGCGGTGCTGCTCTCGGCGCAAACGACCGATGCGCAGGTCAACAAGGTGACGCCGCGGCTGTTTGCCCAGTGGCCCACGCCCGAGGCCATGGCCGGGGCGAGCGTGGCTGACGTGGCAGACACCATCAAGTCACTCGGCTTCTACAAGAGCAAAGCCAAACATGCCGTCGAGGCCGCGCAGATGATCGTCGCCGACTATGGCGGCGAGGTGCCGGCCGACATGAAGGAACTCGTGAAGCTGCCGGGCGTGGGACGCAAGACGGCGAACATCGTGCTCAACGTGGGGTATGGCATCGTGGAGGGCATTGCGGTGGACACGCACGTCAACCGCATTGCGCACCGCCTGATGCTGAGTCCCAAGACGCATGCCAAGGAGCCGCTCAAGACCGAGCAGGATCTGCTCAAGATTTTGCCGCACGAGTATTGGGAGTCGGTCAACCATCAGTGGATCACCTTCGGTCGCGAGATCTGCGATGCCCGCAAACCCAAGTGTGACGAGTGTCCGCTGGCGGATTTGTGCCCCAGCGTGCGCGTAGCGGGGTAGGGCGGAACGCATCTTCGTCTGGCGTTTTTTGCGGGGCTGGGTTTGCCCTTGAGCCGGAGTCCTCTCCATGCGCTACCATGACAGACAATGTATTTGACGTACGACCCGCCGAGCTTGCCCCGGCGGGCTTTTGGCGTTGCGATGCCGGAGGAACAGCATGCTCATTCACCGTATAGCCGCGCAGCTCTACACTGCCGAGGCGCTGCAGACCGTCGAGGCCGGACTCGATGCCGGCGAGGACGTGACGCTGGCCGTGTCGCAGTCGGGTCGCACGCTTATGGCGGCCGCTCAGTTTGCGCGCCGCCCGCGCCCCACGGTCTACGTTGTGAGTGGCGAGGATGCGGCCGATCGCGCCGCTCGTAGCCTTGCCGCCTACGTGGGCCTGGCGCATGTGTGCCGTTTTCCTGAGCGCAAGGATTATCCGTGGCGCGAGCAGGCGCCCGACGACGCCGTGGTAGCGCAGCGCTGCGAGGCCCTGGGACGCATCGTGCGCGGGGACAACTGCATCATGGTTGCCTCGGCCCGCGCGCTGCTGCGCTGCGTGCCGCCAGTCGAGAGCCGCTACTGGGAGTCCACGACCTTTGCGGTGGGCGAGGAGATTCCTTTTGACGAGGTGCCGCAGCGTCTGGTGGGCATGGGCTACACCAATGCCGGCGCCGCCGACGCGCCCGGCCTGTTCCGCGTGCACGGCGACACCGTCGAGGTGTTTCCCGCACAGGAAAAGGCGCCCGTGCGCATCGAGTTTTTTGGCGACGAGATCGATCGCATCCGCCGTATGGTGAGCTCAACGGGGCAGACCGTCGGCAACGAGGACAGTATCGAGATCTTCCCGTGCCGCGAGCTGGCGCTCACCGACGAGGCGGTCCACAACATGCATGTGGCGCTCTATCGCGCCAGCCAGGACGATAGCAAACTGGCGGCGCTGCTCGAGATGGTGGATGCACGCATCGTCACGCCCGAGCTCGACCGCTTTTTGCCGGTGATGTACGGCCAGACCGTAAGCCCGCTGGCACACGTGAGCGGCAAGGCGCTCGTGGTTTTGTCCGAGCCGCGTTCGCTGTTCGACGACTGCCTGCGCGCCTACGAGGATATCGAGGCCCGTGCCGGCGAGGCGGGGATTGACCGCCTGGATGGCCTGTATGTACGTGCTCAGCAGCTCGATTTTGGTGCTCAGCAGCGCCTGAACTATGTGAGCCTCATCCGTGCCGGTGGTGCGGTGACGGCCGAGCTCAAGATTGAGCAGCCGGCCATCGCAGGCTCGGACAACCGTTTTATGACGCGCATTCAGGAAGTCGTGGGCAAGCGCTACGCCTGCGTGTTTGCCATCCCCGACCGCGGTGCGCGCGAGTCGATGGAGCTCACCTTTGGCGACGAGGGCATTACCTTTGAGGAATCGCTGACTGCAGCGCCCGAAAATGCCGGCGTCGTTGGCGACCGCGTGCGCGTGGCAGCGGCGGATTCCGCCGACCGTGCCGCACGCCAGGAGGCCCATGCTTCCATTCGCGAGCGTAAGGCCGACGCGCTCAACGCCCGCTCGCTCGAGACGGGCGCCGCCCAGGCAGCCGCCGGCGCCGCCGTGCCCACCATCTCGCGCGGACGCGTGACCTTTGTCGATGCCGCTCTGCCGCAGGGCGTGGTGGTGCCCGATGCCAACCTGGCCGTGTTCTCGATCGCCGACCTCAACGCTCGCATGGACGCCAACCGCGCGCGCAGCCGCCGCAAGGTTGACATTACGCAGATCACCTTCCCGTTTAAGCCGGGCGACTACGTGGTGCACGCTACCCACGGCATCGCGCTCTTTAGCGAGATCGCGCGCCAGGAAGTGGGCGGCAAGGAACGCGACTACTTTTTGCTGGAATATGCCGATGGCGACAAGCTCTACGTGCCGCTCGAACAGGTCGACCGCATCACGCGCTACGTTGGCCCCGACGGCGACAAGCCGCGCCTGACCAGGCTCAATACCGCCGACTGGACGCGTGCCACCAACAAGGCACGCAAGAACGCCAAAAAGCTGGCGTTTGACCTGGTCGACCTGTATACGCGCCGCTCGTCGATTACCGGTATCGCCTGTCCGCCCGATACGCCCGAGCAGATCGAGATGGAGGAGAGCTTCCCCTACGACGAGACGCGCGACCAGCTGGAGGCTATCGCCGACATCAAGGCCGACATGGAGGCTCCCAAGCCCATGGATCGCCTGCTCTGCGGCGACGTGGGTTTCGGCAAGACCGAGGTTGCCCTGCGCTCGGCGTTTAAGTGCGTGGACTCCGGCCGCCAAGTCATGGTGCTCTGCCCCACGACCATTCTGGCCCAGCAGCACTACGAGACCTTCTTTGAGCGCTTTGCCCCGTTTGGCCTCGAGGTCGAAGTGCTCAGCCGCTTCCGCACCCCGGCGCAGCAGAAGCGCGCGCTCAAGGCGTTTGCCGAGGGCACGATTGATGTGCTCATCGGCACGCACCGCTTGCTTTCTGCCGACGTGAACCCCAAGAACCTGGGCATGGTGATCATCGACGAAGAGCAGCGCTTTGGCGTGCAGCACAAGGAGCAGCTCAAGAACCTGCGCGAGCAAATCGACGTGCTCACGCTCTCGGCAACGCCGATTCCGCGAACCATGCAGATGGCCACGAGCGGCGTGCGCGACATGAGCCTGATCACCACGCCGCCGACCGGGCGCCGCCCCGTGATCGTGCACGTGGGGGAGTACGACCCCGACGTGGTGAGCGCGGCGATTCGCCTGGAGGTGGGTCGCGGCGGCCAGGTGTACTACGTGTCCAACCGCGTCAAGACCATCGACGACGCCGTGGCACGCGTGCACGAGGCCGCGCCCGAGGCGCGCGTGGGGGTGGCGCACGGCAAGATGAGCCCGCGCGAGGTCGAGGACGTGATGATCGAGTTCGCGACCAAAAAGATCGACGTGCTCATCGCCACGACCATCGTGGAGAGCGGCATCGACAACGCGACTGCCAACACGTTGATCATCGAGGATTCGCAACGCCTGGGTCTGGCGCAGCTCTACCAGCTCAAGGGTCGTGTGGGTCGCTCTGCCACGCAGGCCTACGCGTACTTTATGTTCCCGGGCGAGCTGCCGCTCACCGAGGAGGCAACGGCGCGCCTGACCGCACTTTCCGAGTTTCAGGACCTGGGCAGCGGCATGCGCATCGCCATGCGCGACCTGGAGATTCGCGGCGCCGGCTCGCTTATGGGAGCCGAGCAGCACGGCAACCTGTCGAGCGTGGGCTTTGACCTGTTTACGCGGATGCTGGGCCAGGCCGTGGCCGAGGCGCGCGGCGATGACGATGCCGGCGTGGAGGCGGCGAGCGTGGGTATTAACCTGCCGGCCGACTACTTCTTGTCCGAGGAGTACCTGCCGGCGGTGGACCAGCGCGTGCTCGTGTACCGTAAGCTCGCAGCGGCCGAGGACCTGGAGAGCATCGACGAGGTGCAGGAAGAGACCGAGGCCGCGCATGGCGAGCTGCCGTTGGCGGGGCTCAACCTGTTCAATCGCGCGCGCATCCGCATTCGCGGCGAGCGCCTGGGGCTCGAGAGCGTCACACTCAGTGGCGGCCGCATCACGTTTTTGGGCGTCGACGTGCCCAAAAAGGTGGCCTTTGAGCTAAAGACCCGCTATGGCGCGGTGAACTTCCCCAAGAGCCGCAAGCTGTCGGTGCCCTACAAGGCGGGCGCCGGCGCGGGCAGCGGCCTGGGTCGCGGTCTCGACGCCAACGACGGCACCGGCCCGGTGGCCGCGGCACTCATGCTGCTGCAACAGCTGGGCGCTAGCGACGACGACTAACAAGTAGGGGGCGTGGCGGGATGAAGTTGTCTTTGTCCCGCCACGTTGCAGGTTGATTCCAGCCCCATCGAAAGGAAAGCATGTTCGGATACATCTATAAGAAAGATGTCGCCATTATCGCGGTTGTCCTGTGTCTTTGTCTGGGCGTGGGCAGTTTCTTCGATTATCAGATCTCGAGCGCGCTGTTCAATATCGGCAGCATGTACGGTCGCTTTGTCGAGGCGGCCGGTGAGCTGCCGTTCGAGCTGACGGCGAGCATCGCGGGCGTTATGCTCGTGCGCGCGGTGCGTCCCGACTCCAGGGGGAGCAAATGGCTCGCCGTGCTCGGCATCCTCGTCAACGTTGGCCTGACCGGCTACGAGATCGTTTCGTCCCTGAGGGTTGGCGGCAAACTCATCGCGGCTCAGTTGGTGCTGACGTTTGTGCTGGCCATCGTCGCCAACCTTATCGTCTATCGCCTCACGCGCACGACCGAGCCCGACGAGCTCACGCGCTGGGCGTTGATGGTGCTTGTCGTGTGGGTCGCTCAGGCCATCATCCTCAACGTGATCGTCAAACCGCTGTGGTCGCGTCCGCGCATGCGCGTGATTGAGGTGACGCAGGGGCTCGAGTTTCAGCCGTGGTGGGTGATCGGCAACCCCGACAAGTGGACTTATATCGCCGCCGGTGTAATCAAGGACGGCTTTAAGTCGTTTGCGAGTGGGCACACGGCGCACGCGGCGATCGGCCTTATGCTCGCCGGGCTTCCCGCGGCGGCCTTTAAGGAAAAACCGTCGCGCCGCCGCGTGGTCTTTTGGACGGCGGCTGTGGTCGCGGCACTCGTCGCGTTTGGCCGCATCGTGATCGGAGCGCACTTTTTGAGTGACGTGAGCTGCGGTTTTGCCCTGGTACTGGCACTTGAGTGCCTTGCCGCGCGCATTGCCTATCCCAGCGGCGTACAATAGCTCCGTTTGAATCATCTGACCGATACCCGGTAAGAGAGGATTGCCATGCTCGCGTTTAACAACGACTATTCCCACGGTGCACATCCGGCAGTGCTGCAGGCGCTCGTCGATACCAACATGGAGCCGCAGCCCGGCTACGGTACCGATGCGCACACCGAGCGTGCCAAGCAACTTATTCGCGAGGCCTGTCAGGCGCCTGACGCCGACGTGTTTTTCCTGGTGGGCGGCACGCAGGCTAACGCCACGGTGATCGACATGCTGCTCGCGCCGTACGAGGGCGTCGTTGCTGCCGAGACCGGCCACGTCGCCTGCCACGAGGCGGGCGCCATTGAGTTTGGCGGCCACAAGGTGCTCACCATCCCCGGCTACGAGGGCAAGATGCACGCCGAGGACCTCGAGAACTATATCCAGGTGTTCTACGAAAACGAGAGCTACGAGCATACGGTGTTCCCGGGCGCCGTGTACGTGAGCCTATCGACCGAGTACGGCACGCTGTACTCTAAGGCCGAGCTCGCGGCGATTCATGCGGTATGCCAGAAGCGCGAGATTCCGCTGTTTGTGGACGGTGCTCGCCTGGCCTATGCGCTGGCGGCCGATGAGTGCGACATTACCCTGCCCGGGCTGGCGCAGCTGTGCGACGTGTTCTACATCGGCGGCACCAAGTGCGGCGCGCTCTGCGGCGAGGCTGTGGTGTTCTGCGGCATGCACGCCCCGGCACATCCCATTCCGCGCATTAAGCAGCACGGCGCGCTGTTGGCCAAGGGCCGCCTGACGGGCGTGCAGTTTGAGGCACTCTTTACCGACGGCTTGTATTTTGAGATTGGTCGACAGGCGATCGAGACGGCTCAGGCGCTGCGTCGTGTGCTGCACGAGCGCGGCTACCAGTTCTTTTTGGAGACGCCGACGAACCAGCAGTTTGTGATTCTGCCCAACGAGGACATGGCGCGCATTCGCGAGCACGCCTCGATCGAGTACTGGGAAAAGTACGACGAGACCCACACGGTGGTGCGCTTTTGCACCAGCTGGGCCACGACACAGGAGGACATCGACGCGTTGGCGGCTGTCCTGTAGCCTGATGTAATGACGAGGGGCCGCCTTGCGCCGGGTTTGGCGCAGGGTGGCCTTTGCTTTTGGGGGAGAAGGGTTGTATGACCGAGATGTCCGAGCCGACGATTCGCCTGGCGACGCCCGAAGACGCGCCGGCGTTGCTTGCCATCTATGAGCCGTATGTGCGCCAGACGGCGATTACCTGCGAATACGAGGTGCCGAGCGTTGAGGAGTTCGCCGGGCGCATCGAGCGTACGCTCAAGCGCTATCCGTATCTGGTGATGGAGCTGGAAGGGCGTCCGGTAGGCTATGCCTATGTGAGCCCGCTCAACAGCCGCGAGGCATACGACTGGTCGGTCGAGACGTCGATCTACCTGGCACGCGATGTGCGCCATGGCGGGCTGGGCCGCAAGCTGCACGATGCGCTCAAGCAGTGCCTGGTCGCGATGGGCATCACCAACATGTGCGCCCTCATCGCCGTGCCGCACGACAAGGACGACGAGTACCTGACGCACAACAGCCAGGACTTCCATGCCCATATGGGGTATCGCCTGGTGGGCGCCTTCGATCGCTGCGCCCAAAAGTTCGGCCGCTGGTACGACATGTGCTGGATGGAGCTGGTCCTGGCCGAACGCGTCCCCAACCAACCCAAACCAACCTGGTTCCCCGACCTCCCCAAACCTACCATTTAGGGACAGGTTTATTTTGGCAGGTTAGCCGATGGGCTCGGTGTATTTGGCGCGGTCGGTTCGTTGGATGCGCTTGGAGACGTGGAGCGGGCGGCCGTCGGTGTCGTAGACGTAGTCGGTGATTAGGATCAGCGCCTGCCCGCGCTCGACGTTGAGCAAAAACGCCTCGTTTTGCGAGGCATAGCACACCTCAAAGGTCTTATGCCCCTGCGCCGGTGCGCGATGGAACTCCTGTCGCAGCGTGGCGTAGAGCGAACCGTTGATATCGCGATCGATGAGCGTCTCGAAGCTTGGCGGCAGGTAGGTGGTCTCCAGGCACAGCGGCGCGTCGTCCAGGTAGCGCAGGCGGACAAGTTTGACGAGCTTGCTGCCCGCGGCGGCATCGAAGAACTTGGCCACATTGCCCGCGGCCTTGGCAAAGCCCGAGTCCACGGTGCGCGTGGTGGGCTTCATGCCTTGGCCCTGGACCTGTGCCGTGTAGCTCGAAAACACCAGGTTGTTCTCGTGAAGCGCCGGCGTGTCGGCCACAAAGGCACCGCGCCCGCGCTCGGTGCGAACCAGGCCCTCATCGACGAGCACCTTAAGCGCGTGGCGCACGGTGCTGCGCGACAGGCCCGATTCGTCCATGAGCTCCATCTCGGACGGCAGCTTGTCTCCACGAGCGTAGGTGCCGGCGGCGATGCGGTCGCGCAGCGTACCCGCCAAGCGTTCGTATTGGGTCAATTTCCTCTTGACCGAAATGCTCATACGGCTAACCTGTATCCTACTTTTATGCCTAATCAATCAAGCATGTATCTTATATATCCATAAAACTGCTGGTAATGAGCTGGTGAAGGGTACGTACCTTTTCCTTTCACCAAGGTTGAGCTGAGCAATATAGCGCATGTAGATATTGGTCAACTCATAATTAGTTTAGTTCTATAAGTTTTACTAATTAGCCATTTATTGACCGTTCGCCTCTAAAAATCTACCGTTTATCCGGACTAATTGGATATATAGTGTATACAACATATAAGACGTATATGATGACTTATATCAGACGGGTACAAGATCCGGACTTGTATGCTGTCCTGCGCAACGTAGGATGTTGTGATTAGGAATAGTTGGAAAGGAGACGGTAATGAATCAGCTTTATGCAGCAGTAGCCGTTGGCCTCGTGGGTGTCATTTGTATCATGGACTCACGCATGTTGGGTCGATTGAGCCTTGAACGACCTCTTATTGGCGCGACTATGGTCGGTATCGTATTGGGAGATATTCCTACCGCTTTGGCGGCTGGCGCAACGCTGGAACTGATGAGCATTGGCCTGATTAATGTCGGTGCTGCAATGATTCCCGATATGAATATGGGATCAATTGTTGCTACGGCGTTTTGCATTCTGACGGGCGCTGGCCCAGAGGCTGCATTGACTATTGCGGTTCCCGTAGCTGCCTTTGGTCAGGCAATTGGTCTTGCGGTACGTATGGTGCTCGCGGCGTTTTCCCATAAAACGGACGTCCTCATTGACCAGGGAAAGTTCAAGCAGGCACTTCATCTGCACATTATTTGGGGAAATGTCCTGTATGCGCTGATGTATTTCGTTCCCATTTTCTTGGCGATCTATGTGGGAACTGATTTCGTACAGGCTATTGTGGGCATGATTCCCGATTGGGTGACTAGCGGCCTCGGCCTTGCTGGAAATGTTCTTACGGCGCTCGGTATGGCTCTGCTGCTTAATATTATGCTCACGAAGAAGATGGCTCTGTTCTTCTTCGTTGGATTCTTTGCTGCCGCTTTCCTCAGTATTAATGTGACTGCAGTTGCTATCTTCGCAGTTCTGCTCGCACTTATACTCTCGGACATCAAGTTTCATGATGGCGGAAGCCAGCTCGCGGCGCAGTCGGCAGATGATTACGATCCGCTTGAGGACGACGACTAGGTATCGAGGAGGTCATTAAAATGGTGGAGCAGACTGTTGGAGCTCAGGCATCCGAAACTACTGAGCTTAAAAGCCTTGAACCGCAAAGCGTTTCTGAGAATAAACGACTTTGGCAATTCTTTTGGCGAACATGGGCGATTCAGGCTTCGTGGAATTATGAGGGCCAAATGAATCTGGGCTTCCTGTATTCAATCGCCCCTACTCTTGATCGAATCTATGCGGATGAATCGGATCCCGAGATTCTGCAGCGAAAGAAAGACGCTTATCATCGCCACACCGCTCTTTATAACATTACGCAGCAGCTTAATAGCTTTGTGCTTGGACTTGCTGCGTCCATGGAGGAAGAGTATGCGCGCGATCCGAAGAACTTTAACCCTGAAGTTATCAACAGCTTAAAGGTTTCGCTCATGGGTCCGCTTTCGGGCATCGGTGATTCATTGCTCGAGGGAACCCTTCGAATTATTTCCTTTGGTCTAGGTGCGTCTCTTGCCGCTCAGGGTTCAATCCTCGGTCCAATTTTGGCTCTTTTGATTTCAGGTATTCCTAAAGCCCTCATTACCTGGTTCGGCGGAAAGTTCGGATATACGCTCGGCGCTGATTATGTCAAGCAGCTACAGGGTGGCGGCATGATGGAGCGTGTCATGTATATGGCGAGCGTAGTCGGTTTGATGACCGTGGGCGCAATGATTGCCACCATGGTTGGGATTACGACTCCTCTGCAATTTCAGGACGGTGCCGTAGTGCTTCAGGATGTCTTGGACGGCATTTTCCCGGCAATGATTCCTCTGGCAATTACCATGCTGTTCTACTGGCTTCTTAAAAAGAAGGCAAGTCTGACAGTTCTCCTTCTCGGTGGCATCGCAGCGAGCCTTATCGCTAGCTTCTTGGGCGTGCTCGCTTAGACCTTGCTTTAAGAGGGATCAGAATAATATGTTTTAATTAGGGGTATCGACCGTGTCGGTGCCCCTAATTTCGTCTAAAGTGATTCCGGATTGATGCCTTGCTGGCACTGTTTACAGAAAGTCGTTTTCAATGGCGTGATGACAAATCAACCTAATACTCATCGCTGCGCTGATCGTCTTCGACTAATGGGCATCCAGGCTTTAGTCAAGAGAACCGGGCTTATAGGACAAAATGTGTGTCAGCATAGGGGGCATCGGCGCAGGTCGATGCCCCTTTTTCAGCCGTTTAAATTCCGTGTCCGTTTTTAACCATTCGGACAGAATATGTGTCCGGTTGCCTATCGTTCCCGCGGGTCGATGACCTTTTCCGGAACCGTTAAACCCTTTCGGAAGAGGTGCCCATGAAGGCCGTTTACGGGATCGCTCGTCCTTTTTGGAAGAGGTAGATGCAGAGATGTGAATATGGGGGGGGGTACATGCGGGCTCCGGGCATGTTTGCCCCTTGTGTCTGCGATTGTTCCTGCGCGGGTGTTTGGAACTGTCCGCGAGCAAATATAGGGTAGATTGGTTTGCGTAAGATCGTCGAGGCATTTGCCTTATTAAAACGTTAGAAGACTGCTGTCAGCGGTCGCTGAAGTGTGGCGTTTGGGTGCGATGAGGTGTCTGAGCGAATTCTTAGCCCTTGCTCCACGGCCTATAGTACATCCCGGTTGCCGTTAAACGGTTCGATACTTGTCTTCGTTGCCATTGGATTGTCAAGCGATGCGGAGGCGAGGGATTCCCATATTGGGTAACGGACTAAGGCATGGGAGGCTTTTGGGCTGAAGTGAGTGCGCTGGTCGTTGCGGAACGCGATTGACTAATCTTTGTGGGCCTTGCGTTGCAGCGGCTAAGGTGTGCTCGAGGTGATGGAGGGGTGCGGATGGTGGTTGAAATCGGGAAGACGGTCGGATTTCTATCCAAAGCCGGCAAATAGGGTTAAGTCTGCATGAACTATCAGCCGTATTCCAGGCGCTTGGATGCCAGATTGACTTGCTTCGAATCGGGCGTTGCTCCAACTATTTCGGTAACAAACCTGCTCTGGCTAGTCTCCATCTGTTACGTTAACTCCCCTTTGCATGCCTCTTTGAGGTCTGCTAGAACGGCAACGTTTTTTCAAAGAAAATGGGCATCAGCTGACGCTGATGCCCATTTTCAAAGCTGCTTGTCATCAAATTATCGTGAGCCAGCCGCCTCTATGCCCTCAATGCTGCGGTAGGCCTCTAAATAGGCAGACATCGAGCGCGCGTCTGCTGCCATTGGATTCGTGAGTGTTTCTGAATCCGTGCATTCAACGCTTAGAACTCCTGTGTAGCCGTTGCGCTCAAAGGTCATAATATCTTCCGCGATATTTCGATTGCCATCACCGAGTGCGAGATGAAGCGAACGTTCTCCTGTGTCAACATAATGCGAATGAATCAAATTAGCGCCAAATGCGTCGAAATATCCCTGTATGGTATCTCCGGCGCTGACCATTGCACCGATATCGAGGCATACCTTAAGGGCCGTTTCATCAACCATCTCAAGTAACAACTCGAGGTCCTTAACAGTATTGGCAATTCGCGATTCCGGTGCTCGAAGTGCTTCAATGGCAAGATTTATGCCTTGCGACTCTGCATAGTGAGCAACTTTCTTGAGCATAGATGCACTTCGCTCTCGTGCTTGTTCTACCGGTTCATCGTAGTATGCCCAACCGCTAGTAACTAATACCTGGCTTGCTCCAAGCGTTTTTGCAACATCGATCGCACGGGTAAAGTACGCAAGGGTGCGATTTTGAATTGACTTATCCTTTGCGGCCATATTGTGCGGCTTGGGGTTGCATTGTTCGGGGCAGATGCCGTGAACACGTACACCGAATTTATCCATTAATGCTAAAACGCGTTCTGTTGGATCGTTTTGCTGGTAATCCATAAAAAAATGCTGCGGGGATGTCCACAGCTCAACGCACGGATAACCCAGCTTGGATGCGTTTTTAAAAAAAACGTCCAAGTCATAAAACATGTAATGATGGTTCATGGTGGCAAGTTCGATACGTCGCCCGTTCATCAGTTCTCCTTTCAGATAAAATGGTATGAAACGTCACAGACGTTATATATAATTATAGCCAAGGAGGTGTCCCATGCTAGTTTGCTTGTCTGTTCGCCGTGAACGGTAGCAAATAGCCGGTAAACGGAAAGAAATATATTATCTGGACATACACGTATATAACGTCTATGATGTAGACAACCGATAGGAGGTAATGATGAATCAGATAATTCTTGCATCGCATAGTGGGCTTGCCGCTGGAGCCCGCGATACACTTGAAATGATTATCGGAGATGTATCACGTGTCCATGTCATTTCATTGAAAAGAGATGATAAGGACCAAATTGACGAGCGCACAATTGCCTTAATCGATTTCTTTGATGCGTCCGATAAGGTTTACATTTTGACGGATATGATGGGCAGCAGCGTAAATAACTCAATGGTATCTGTCTTGTCAAAGAGGGCTTCAGTAAGTGTGATCGCCGGGATGAACTTCCCTCTGATTCTCGAGATAGCATTGTCGAGCGATCCGCTTCCGCAATCGCGGCTTGATGAAATAATTGCTCAGAGCAGAGCGGGTATTCAGGATGTAGCTGCCCTTTTGACTCAGAAGGTACAGGAAGATGAGGAGGACGACCTATGATTAAGCTTGTTCGTTTGGATTACCGCTTGGTTCATGGACAGGTTCTGGCAGCATGGGTAAATCAAATCAGCGCACAACGAATTATTGTCGTTGACGACGCTGCGGCCAATGACGAGATGAGGTCTGCTGCATTAAAGTTGGCAAAACCTGCGGGGATCAGGCTCAATATCTTTACAACGGAAAAAACCATTGCAAAGATGCCTAAGATTCTTGAGCTAAAAGAAAACATCATGATGGTATTCGGTACAACTAGGGCCTTAGTTGATGTTTGCAGTGCGACTGGTGCAATTACTGAAGTGCAGTACGGCGCGACCTTTAACAAAGAAGGTTCGAAGCAGATTGACCAAAGCGTTTTCCTGGACGATTCGGAAATCAACGATACGCGCGAGCTGCTTGGGATGGGGGTTAAGCTCTACAGCCAGCAGACTCCGTCATTCCCGAAGGATCCAATTACGTCTGTCTAACGTTAGCTGAGTAGCGTAACGTTCGCCGAGATTATTAGATAAGTAAGTGTTATTAAAATAGTGGCAATTACTATTTGTCGCAATTAGAGAAAGGGAAAAACATGTACGAGATCGACCTTAACCTCCCTAAGCAGATCGTCGCTGACGTCCTGTCCAACCACGAGATCCACAGTGTCGCCTTCGTCGGCTGCGGCGCTTCCATGTCCGACCTTTACCCCGCCAAGTACTTCCTGGCCAACAACACGGACAAGCTGAACGTTCAGATCTTCACCGCTAACGAGTTCAACTACGACACGCCCTCCTGGGTCAACGAGCACACCTTCGTGATCACCTGCTCCCTCGGTGGCTCCACGCCCGAGACCGTCGAGGCCAACAAGACCGCCAAGAAGCACAATTGCCCGGTCGTCTCCCTCACCAACAAGGCTGGCTCCGCTCTGACCGTCGACGCCGACCACGTCATCGTTCATGGCTTCCACGCCAACTACGCTGCCAAGTGCGAGAAGCCCGGCTATGCCATCGCTCTTGCTCTCGAGATCCTTCAGCAGACCGAGGGCTATGATCACTACGAGGATATGATCACCGGCCTCACCAACATCTTCGACCTGTGCGAGAACGCTGCTCAGCACTGCAAGAAGCTCGCCAAGAAGTTCGCCGAGGACTTCAAGGACGACAAGATGATCTACTTCATGGCTTCCGGTGCCTCCGAGAAGATGGCTTATTCTCACGCCGCCTTCCTGTTCACCGAGATGCAGTGGATCGACGCCGCCGCCTACAACACCGGCGAGTACTTCCACGGCCCGTTCGAGGTTTCCACCGAGGGTAAGCCCTATGTCTTCTTCATGTCTGATGGCGCAACCCGTCCGATGGACGCCCGCGCCCTCACCTTCCTTGAGCGCATGGGCGCCAAGGTCGCTCTGATCGACTCCAAGGACTACGGCCTGGCTGACGCCGTGCCCGCGAGCGTCATCACCTACTTCAACCCGCTGCTGCACCTCGCCGTTATGCGCGAGTACGGCAACCAGATCGCCGAGGCCCGTCAGCACCCGCTGACCATGCGTCGCTACATGTGGAAGCTTTCCTACTAATCACAAGTAAGTAGACCTTACGGGTTGATTGAAAGGGGATGGGGTTTGCGCTCCGTCCCCTTTTTGCTTTGGGGAGGGCGTGCCTGTCGCGCCGTAAAACCACAGATAAAACCTACCAAAATATTTTTGGCAGGCGGGAGGAGATGCGTATGATCAAGGCAGTGCTGTTTGACATGGACGGTGTGCTAGTCGATACCGAGTGGTTCTACAACCGTCGCCGCGTGGCGTATATGGAGGAGCATGGCATTACGTACGATAGAATTCCAGATCTTTCGGGGTCTAATGAACCGGCAATCTGGGAAGCTCTAGTTCCTGGCAATCTCACGTTACGCGAGGAATTGCTCACGGAATATAAAAAAAGATATTGCCCCGCTCATCCCGTTCCGTATGCCGAGCTACTCAACGAGCAGACGGAGCCGGTGATGCGTGAGCTGCACAAGCGCGGCGTGAAGTGTGCCATCGCGAGCTCGTCCTATCGCGAGCTCATTGACGAGCTGGTGGAGATTGCCGGTATCGCCGACGTGCTGGACTACACCATCAGCGGGCACGAGTGCAGTGCGTTTAAGCCCGACCCCGAGATCTACCTGCGTGCCATGGAGGCGCTGGGGGGGGAGCCTGCCGAGTGCCTGGTTATCGAGGATTCGCCTTTGGGCATCGAGGCCGGCAAGCGCTCCGGCGCCCGCGTCCTGGCGCTGCGTCCGCACGAGGGCGTCAACCTGGACCAGTCCGCCGCCGACGTTGTCATCGACAACCTCGACGACATTTTGGCTGCCATTTAGGGACAGGTTTATTTTGGCAGGTTTTATCTGGGCAAACGCCGAATTCGCCGTGAAGGGATCGCTCTCTTCACGGCGTTTTTCTTTTGAGCGGCCTCACGGTCCTTCTGATGGTTGTCGAGAGAGGGTGAATTGAAGCGCCCCCCGCACGCTCCATGTTACAATCGCCGGCATGCCCCACAACTACATCTGCCTTCGAAGGGAGCCTACGTGGCGAACGCCATCGACCAGCTCACGGACCGCGTGCTCGTGCTCGGCCGCCTCACCATCGTCCGCCGTGCCATCACCGCCGTGGCGGTCACCATTTCCGCCGTTCTCCAGACATTCCTGATCCAGGCGTTCATTCGGCCCGCCGACCTGCTTCCGAGCGGTCTTACCGGCGCCGCGGTCCTGCTCGATCGCGTTACCTCGCTCGGCGGCGTTCACATCGACATCTCGCTCGGTATGCTCGCGCTCAACATCCCCGTGGCGCTCCTATGCTGGAGCGGCATTAGCAAGCGCTTCGTCATCTTCTCTATGATGCAAGTTGTGCTCTCATCGCTGTTCCTCAACATCTTTCATTTCGCCCCGTTTTTGGGCGACAAGATCATGCTCATCATTTTTGGTGGCGTGGTCTCGGGTCTGGGCGCTGCCATCGCGCTCAAGTCCGGCGCATCTACCGGCGGCACCGACTTTATCGCGCTGTGGGTCTCCAACCACACGGGCAAGACCATCTGGGGCGTTATCTTTGGTTTCAACTGCTTTATCCTGGCGATCTTTGGCTTTATGTTTGGCTGGGACAATGCGGCGTACTCCATCGTGTTCCAGTTTATTTCGACCAAGACCATCGACAGTTTCTATCGTCGCTACGACCGCGTGACGCTGCAGATCACAACGCGCAAGGCCGACGAGGTCATGACCGCCTATGTTGACCATTTTCAGCACGGCATTAGCTGCGCCGAGGTCATCGGCGGATACAGCCGCGAAAAGATGTACCTGCTGCACGCCGTTGTCTCGACCTACGAGAGTCAGGACATTATCAAGCTGGTGTGCGACATTGATCCCGGCGCCGTGATCAATGTGTTCCACACGCTCAACTTTGTGGGCGGCTGGTGGGGCGGCCATGTCGACGAGCCCATGCCCACAGCCGTTCCCGATCCCGACAAGCCCGCGCGCATAGCGAGTCGTCAGGCGCGCCTTAGCGAGCAGGACATCTTGCAGCAGGACGACGGCAAGTAGGGTTTTGGCTTTTTGCCGGTCAAGCGCAGCCCATTCGAATGAGCCCCCCGAAAGCCCCGTTGCTTTCGAGGGGCTCTCGTTTGACCAGATAAAACCTACCAAAATAGACCTGTCGCTTTTTGGTAGGCAGGGTGTATCGTTTTATCGTTATGATGTAACATAGAGCTAGACGTTATATACGTATTAGTAATTTCGATATTTTGATAGGAGTGATCAGATATGCCCGCGACCAAAAATGCACCGCTTTACCAGCAGATTTACGACGAAATCAAGGATGCGATCGAGAAAGGTGTTTATGCACCCAAGGAGCGTATTCCGTCCGAGCTCGAGCTAGCCGAGCAGTACGAGGTGAGCCGCATTACGGTGCGCCGCGCCGTCGAGGAGCTGTGCTCCGATGGCTACCTGGTTAAGCAGCAGGGCCGTGGCACCTTTGTTTCCACGCCGCACATCAACCGTCAGTTCCACGCCTCGACGCTGCAGACGTTTACCGCGCTGTGTGCCGACAATGGCATGAAGGCGGGCGCGCATGTGGTCGATCGCCAGATTGTGCCGGCACGTCAAAACGAGATGGAGTTCTTTGGCCTGCAGAAGGGCGCGCTGCTGCTGCATATCAAGCGCGTGCGCACGGCCGACGGCGAACCCATCTTTGAGGAGAACATCTTTGTGCCGTTTGACGCCTACCGTGAGCTGTTGACGGCCGATCTTGAGGACAAGTCGATTTTTGCCGAGGTCGAGCGTGTTGGCGGAACGCCGATTGTCTCGGTTGGCTACCGTACGGTCGAGGCCGTTCGAGCTAACGCCGAGCAGGCGGCCGAGCTGGGCATTGCTCCGCACGATCCGCTGCTCAACCTGCGTGCCGGCTTTACCGGTCCCGATGACGAGCCGGTTTTGATGGGTAAGCAGTACTACGTGGGATCGCGCTACGTTATGGTCATGTAAGTTACGCGGTTTTACCAAACCGCGTAACGGCTCGACGCTGCAAACGCCCCTAAGCGGCAATCTGACGTTCAACCGTCGGTCGCGTACCGAAGTACGCTTCCCTCCTCTTTCACGTCACCTTGCTCGCTTAGGGGCGTTTTCGCTGACTTATGCTCAACCAGCGACGTTTCCACGCTCATCCGGAAAGTGTCCAAAAATCCACGCTCGTTCCCTTTGGACTGCATCGCCCGTGGCCGACAGCGGCGCGGCACCGGTCCGCGTGGCGGCGTATAATCGGCGGCAGATGACTTGGACGTTAGGAAACCATGACCGATAGCATGCAGCAGATGGCGCTTGACACGCTCGGCGCCTATTTTGGCTACACCTCGTTTCGCCCGGGGCAGGACCGCATGGTGGATGCGATTCTTGCAGGCCGCGATGCGCTGGGTGTTATGCCCACGGGCGCCGGCAAGTCCATTTGCTACCAGGTGCCCGCGCTCATGCTGCCCGGCATCACCTTTGTGGTGAGCCCGCTGCTGTCGCTGATGGAGGACCAGACCCGTGCGTTGCTCGCGGCGGGTGCGCGACCCAGCTATCTCAACTCCAGCCTTACCCCGGCCCAGCAAAACACCGTGCTCAAACGGGCGCGCGAGGGTCGCTACCAGCTTATGTACGTGGCGCCCGAGCGCCTGCTCGAGCCACGCTTTTTAGCCTTTGCGCAGGAGGCCGCGGCGGACGGTGGCATTGGCGTGCCGCTCGTGGCCATTGACGAGGCGCACTGCGTGAGCCAATGGGGCCAGGATTTTCGCCCCGCCTACCTGCAGATTCGCGAGTTCATCGATTCCCTGCCGCAGCGCCCCATCGTGGCGGCCTTTACCGCTACGGCGACCGAGCGTGTGCGCACGGATATTCAGCAGATGCTCGGTCTGCAAAACCCCGCGACGGTGGTGACGGGCTTCGATCGCAAGAACCTCTACTTTGGCTGCGAGGAGATGGGCGACAAGGCCAAGGCCGCGTGGGTGCGCGACTACGTGATTGCGCATTCGAGCGAGAGCGGCATCGTGTATTGCTCGACTCGCAAGACGGTCGATGCGCTGGCGGGCGAGCTTGCCGAGGCGCTGGGACCTAGCGGCATTCGCGTGGGCCGTTACCATGCCGGCATGGGCAACGATGCCCGCCGCCAGAGCCAGCGTGCCTTTATCGACGACGACATTCAGGTGATGGTTGCCACCAACGCCTTTGGCATGGGCATCGACAAGCCCAACGTGCGCTACGTGATCCACAACAACGTGCCCGAGAGCATCGAGGCATACTACCAAGAGGCGGGCCGCGCTGGCCGCGATGGCGATCCGGCCAGCTGTCACTTGTTGTGGAACGGTAACGATTTTCGTATGCGTCGCTTTTTGATCGACCGCGGCGATGCGGTCGACGAGGCGCTCGACGACGAGCAGCGCGCATGGGCGCTCCAGAACCGTTATCGCCTGCTCAGCCAGATGGAGGGCTACTGCAATACCACTGGCTGTCTGCGCGAATACATGCTGCGCTACTTTGGCGACGAGGTGGCGGCCGAGCATGCGGCAGCCGCCGCGGGCGGCACGGCAGACGACGCCGAGGGCTGTGGTAACTGCAGCAACTGCCTCACACAGTTCGAGGTCGAGGACGTCACCGATATGGCCCGCGCCGCCGTGCGCTATGTGGCCACGCGTCCCATGCGCTTTGGCAAGTCGCTGATCGCCGACGTGCTCCACGGCGGCAACACCGAGCGCATTCGCCAGATGCATCTGGACGAGGACCGCGGCTACGGTGAGCTGTCGAGCGAATCGGTCGGGCGCATCAAGGACATCATCGGCCAGCTGTGCGGTCGCGGTTATTTGGCCACCTCGCAGGGGCAGTACCCGGTCGTGGGACTGGGTCCGCGTGCCGGCGAGGTCGAGGACGAGGCGTTCGTCTTTACCGTTAAGCGTCGCGCGTCCAAGCGCAAGGCCTCGGCCCGCGCCCGCCGCGCCGTCGATCTGCTGCGCGAGGAGGCCGAGCTGGATCAGCGCCCGCGCGTTGGCGACGATGCCGAGCTGTTCGAGCGCCTGCGTGCCCTCCGCAAGGAGATCTCGACCGAGCTGGAGATGGCGCCGTATATGGTCTTTTCCGACAAGGCCCTGCGCGGCCTGTGCCGCCTGCGTCCGCAGACGCGCGAGGAGCTGATCCAGGTCAACGGCATTGGCGAGAAAAAAGCCGACGCCTTTGGCGAGCAGTTTATGGCGGCGATTGAAGAATTTGAGTCCGAGCATGCGCGGGATGGAGCGTAACGATGGCATTCGACGATAAAACCGACCGCACTGACGTGCCCGCCGTGCCGCTGTACCAGCAGGTCATGGACGACCTAAAGGGCGAGATCGCGCGCGGCGTGTACCCCGCCGGCTCGCGCATCCCTGCCGAGATGGAGCTCGCGAAGTCCTACGGCGTGGGGCGCATCACCGTGCGCCGTGCCATCGAGGAGCTGTCGCGCGCGGCGTATCTCAACCGCCAGCAGGGGAGGGGCACGTTTGTGTGCGCTCCCAAGCTCAAGCGCAAGATTCGCCAGAAGGGTGACGTCCAGAGCTTTACTGAGGGTTGTGCTGCCAACGACATGGTGCCGGGTGCGCGTCTGGTGTCGCGCACGGTGGTCGCGGCGACGCACGAGGATGCGGCGTTCTTTGGCGTGGAGCCCGGCTGCGAGCTTATCGTGGTCGAACGCGTGCGCACGGCCGACGGCATCCCCGTCATGCTCGAGAACAACGCCTTTGTGCTCGCCGACCATCCCTACCTGCAGACGCTGGCCGACGAGGACCTCACCGATAATTCAATCTTTGCGCTCGTTGCCGAGCATTCGGGTCGCGCGCCGCTCAAGTCCGACCCCTGCACCGTGGAGATTGCGCTTGCCGATGCTCAGACGGCCCCGCTGCTGGAGGTGCCGGTCGGCGAGCCGCTCTTCTATATGGAGGCCTACTTTACCGACGCCGGCGGGCGCCCTCTACTGCTCGGCCGCCAAAAGATCGTGGGCTCGCGCTACGTCTTCGACATCTAACGTCCACAGATAGAACAACATAGAACAAATTTGCTGAGATGACTTCACGGCCGTTGTTACACGTGCTATAAATAGGACAACATAGAACGACAGCAGGTACGAGCTGTCGTCGTTCAAAGCCGCCCCACAAGGAGGAGCATCAGCATGAACGCACACGATCTGGTTCAGGAAATCATCGAGCGCAAGGGCAAGGTCGAGAACGTCTTTTGGATCGCCTGTGGCGGTTCGATGATCGATCTCATGCCGGCCAACGAGCTGCTCAAGCGCGAGGCCACCACGTTTACCTCCACGGTCTACACCGCGCGCGAGTTCTGCCTGATGGCCCCCAAGAGCCTCGGCGAGAAGTCGCTCGTCATCGCCTGCAGCCACAGCGGCAACACGCAGGAGGTCGTCGACGGCTGCGAGATGGCGCTGGCCGCCGGCGCCGAGGTCGTTGCCATGACCGACTGCGAGGGCTCCAAGATCGATAGCGGCAAGTGGACCACCTGGGTCTACCCCTGGGGCGAGGGCGTGTCGCAGGCCGAGGTCCCGCAGGGCATCGGCGTTCTGATGGCTGCCGAGCTGCTCGACCAGCAGGAGGGTTACGAGGCGCTCGCCGACATGTATGAGGGCCTCAAGCAGATGGACGCGCTGCTGCCCGCCGCCCGCGAGAAGGTCAACGCCGAGCTGGGCGCCCGCTTTGCTGAGCTCTGCCAGCAGCACAAGTTCTTCTACATCCTGGGATCCGGCCCCAACTTTAGCCAGACCTACGCCATGGCGATCTGCTCGCTCATGGAGATGCAGTGGCAGCACTGCTGCTACATCCACTCCGGCGAGTACTTCCACGGCCCGTTCGAGGCCACCGAGCCCGGCGTGTTCTACTTTGTGCAGCTCGGATCGGGCGAGTGCCGCCCCATGGAGGAGCGCGCGCTGGCGTTCCTCAACACGCACACCGACACGATCATGGTGCTCGACGCGCTCGAGTATGGCGTAGGCGACGTGCCCGCCAGCGTGCGTTCGTACCTGGAGCCGATCTTCTTCTACAACATGAGCTGCGAGCTGCGCGCCGCACGCGGCAAGGTGTTCGATCACAGCCCCGAGGTTCGTCGCTACATGGGCATCGAGCAGTACTAAGTAACGGGAAAAGCATTCACCTTCGATTCGCAAGCGTGCCGTGTGAGTCAAAAAGCGGGCCGCGCCGGTAGTATTCCGGCGCGGCCCGCCTGGTATCGCGCTTAGATTCACGAGGTGTCGCGGCAACCGACGCTTACTTGGCGTCGTAGGCCTCGGCGTCCCACCAGTCGAGCTGGGCGATGTTGTCGCGGATGTGCTGGCAGCTCTTGTGGAAGCCCTCGAGCTCGTGCTCGGACAGGTCGAGCGTGTAGACCTCCTCGACGCCCTCGGCGCCGATCACGCACGGCAGGGAGGTAAAGATCCCCTCCTCGCCATACTGGCCGGTCATGAGCGTGGATGCCGAAAGCACGGCGTGCTCGTTGTGCAGCACAGCGGCGCAGACGCGCGCGGCGGAGTTGGCGACGGCGTACTCGGTGCACTGCTTGCCCTGGTAGGTTACGTAGCCGCCCTTGCGCGCGAGCTCCTCGATCTCCATGTGGTCGAAGGCATACTTGTCGGGGTTCTCGGCCTGGAGCTCGTTGAGGCTCTTGCCGGCGATGGTTGCGGCCTTAAAGGCGGCCAGCTGGCTAAAGCCGTGCTCGCCGATCATGTAGGCGTCGATGGACTTGGGGCTCACGCCGACCTTTTTGGAAATCTCGGTGCGCAGGCGGGCGGAGTCCAGGCCGCAGCCCGAGCCGATGATCTTCTTGGGATCGTAGCCGGTCAGGTGCCACAGCTCGGTGCACACGACGTCGCAGGGGTTGGAGATGCTCACGAAGATGCCGTCAAAGCCGGCGTCGACGATGCGCTTGGCAAAGGTGCGGGCGGCGTCGGTGGTAAAGAACAGCTCGCCGTCGCGGTTGCCGGCGGCCAGCGCGACCTTGCCGGCGGCGTTGACGATAACGTCGCAGCAGGCAAGCTCCTCGTAGTGGTCGTAGCAGTTGACGATCTTGGTGTTGTACGGGACAAACGAAAGGGAGTCGCGCAGGTCCTGGACCTCGGACGTCACCTTGGCCTCGTTGATATCGCACAGGTACAGCTCATCGGCAATGCCCTGCATGAGCAGGCTGTTGGCGACATGTGCTCCTACGTGGCCCTGGCCGACCACACCGATCTTACGCGTCTGGTACATATATGTATCCTTTCGGCCGAGTTTTTCGCGTCGAATCATTGTAGCGTCCTGCTGCCACTTTGCTAGGCTAAAGCGCCGTAGATTTTTGGGACATGCCTTAATCTCTACTTTTGGAGTGATTTGGGCCGCTGACGGCATCGCTGGGCGATGTGCTCGCGCGGATGGGGCCGCTCGTTGTACCATAACTGCAACTGACTCGTAAGGAGCATCCATGCCCATTCGCATCCCCGACGCCCTCCCTGCCGCCGCGCAGCTCGAGAGCGAGAACATCTTTGTCATGACCGAGTACCGCGCGCTGCACCAGGACATCCGTCCGCTGCGCGTGCTCATCCTCAACCTCATGCCCACCAAGATTGCCACCGAGACGCAGATCATGCGCAAGCTCTCCAACACGCCGCTGCAGGTGGAGGTGGACCTGCTGCGCACCAAAACGCACGAAGCCACGCACGTGAGCGCCGGCCACCTGGAGACGTTTTACCGCACGTTCGACGACATCCGCGACATCCACTACGACGGCCTGATCATCACGGGCGCGCCGGTGGAGCAGATGCCGTTCGAGGAGGTCGACTACTGGCCCGAGCTCTGCCAGATCATGGATTGGTCCACCACGCACGTGCACTCTACGCTGCACATTTGTTGGGGCGCACAGGCCGGTCTGTACCATCATTACGGTATCCAGAAGTACGACCTGCCGGCAAAGGCAAGCGGCGTGTTCGAGCATTATCTGGTGAAGCCGCAAAGCCCGCTGGTCCGTGGCTTCGACGACCGCTTCTATGCCGTGCATTCGCGCAACACCGATGTGCGCCGCGAGGACGTGGAGGCCGAGCCGCAGCTTGAGGTCGTGGCCGTGTCCGACGAGGTGGGCCTGTACATCGTCAAGTCGACCGACAGCCGTCGCTTCTTTGTATTTGGCCACCCCGAGTACGATACCGACACGCTGCGCCTGGAGTACGAGCGCGACGTGAAGCGCGGGCTCAACCCGGAGGTGCCGGCGCATTACTTCCCGGGCGACGACCCCACCGCCGAGCCGCGCAACGTCTGGCGCAGCCAGGCTCAGCTGTTCTACACCAACTGGCTCAACTACTACGTCTACCAAACCACGCCCTACGACCTGGCCCGCGCCGGCGAGGAGCACTAGGCCGCCGGGAGGTGCACCAGCCGTTAGGCGCTGATGATGTGGGGTAGCGGCAGGTCGTGGGCGTCGGTGGGAACGTGGTCGACACGCTGCTCGTCAAAGGCGATGCCGATGATTTGGCATGCGGGCGAGAGCATAGGCAGGTCGTAGCAGCCGCCGCCGTAGCCCAGGCGTGCGCCGGTGCGGTCGAAGGCCACGAGCGGCACAACAATCATGTCGAGAGCCTCGGCAGACACGATGGGGAAGCGGTCGCTGTCGATGTCCGCGGCAGCGAAGGTTCGCGTGGGATGGGTGATAAACGGAGCCGCGGCCGCGTCGCTGGCGGCGACCGCCCGCATGCACATGCGCTGGCCACAAGCTGCGGCATCAATTGCCGAGAGCATGCACGGATAGGCAACGCGCCAGCCGCGCGCGGCGGCCGCAGCGGCAAAGGCGGCGGGATCTGCCTCGGAGCCCATTACGGCATAGACTGCAACGGTGTGCGGGGCTGCGGGATCCGAGCTGCCCAGCAACTCAACAAGCCGCGCACAGATAACGGCAGACTTCGCCGCCCGCAAGTCCAAATCAAGAGCATCGCGCCGAGCAATCACTGCCCGCCGCAACTCAGCCTTATCCATCCCAGCTCCCTCTCCCAAACCTACCAAAAAGGGACAGGTTTATTTTGGCAGGTTTTATCTGGGCAAACAGCAAAAACAACCACGAAGGGAACACAGACACCCTCGTGGTTGTTTTGATGGCGACTCGTCTCTATTACAACGCCGCGGCGATTGCTTCGGCCACAAATTTGTTAAGCGATTCACCCTTCTTTGCCGCCGCCAGTGCTGCCTGCTTGTGAAGCTCGGAGCCTGTTCTCACATTGAATGAGCCCTTAAAAGCCCGCTCTGGTTCCTTGCCCTTTTCGGCACAAAACTCAAGGTAATCGTCGACGGCGTCGTGGAAGCATCGCTCCACTTCTTCAACCGTGGAGCCTTCAAATACAATTGCGTCCCTAATGCCGGCGACCATACCTGTCAGCACGTGCTGTTCGGCATCGAACTCGACCGG
This sequence comes from uncultured Collinsella sp., assembly GCA_902476475.1. Taxonomy (GTDB): domain Bacteria; phylum Actinomycetota; class Coriobacteriia; order Coriobacteriales; family Coriobacteriaceae; genus Collinsella. The sequence goes on from CABSDO010000005.1 coordinate 32,773, forward strand.
GGCGAAATAACCCTTGTAAGCCAAAACGTTACTCATGGCTGCCTCCGACATCTTGTAGAAATCGAACGATGTTTCGGATGGTTCCCGCCGTCAATTCGTCAGATGGATGGGGTGCGTGCATCACGAACATTCTGCCGTCCGATGGCCTGTAGAAGCGAATGCGCGATCCGGATGTCCTGCCTTTGTTGTCCATTTCAAAGCCATATGAAGCCATAACTTTAAGAAAGTCAGCAAATCTATACGTTGAAGGACAGCTAAGCAGCTGGGCGATGAGTTTGTCGATCCGAGCCATCCTGCCTCACATCCCGCAACTATATTATAGTTGCAATTTAATCCCGAAGCAATCACCCATACTATAGAACACATGTACGTATAGAACAAGTGTTCGAACCGCCACAAAGGTACCTGTCCCCTTTGTGGCGGTTTTGCTTGCTGTGGTTATGCCAGCAGGTCGACTACGTTGAAGTCGGCGTTGCTCTTGGCGATGACTTCGCGGCCGCCAAAGACGCAGGTGGGCGACTCGGCTGCGATGCGCGTCACGTCGGCGCCGAGCGAGCGCAGCTCACCGGGCGTGGCGGCGAGCATCTGGGCGCGACGCTCCTCGCGTGCGTGCGGATCGAGCCCGGCCAGGTAGGTCGTGTTGCGGCGCTTGGTGAGCGCGTACGGCTTCACCGGCGCGTCCATGCCGCTCACGCAGCTCACGATAAAGCCCTCAAAGGCGGCCTCGTCGGGCTCAAAGCTGCCAAGCCATGCACCCGCGCGCTCCACGCGCTCAATCGAAGGATCGATCGCCGGGTCGCGGTAGGTGTAGAACGCCGTCTGACGCTCGCCGGCTGTGCGGAATCCGCAGGCGTACGCACCGCCCTTCACGCGAATCTCGTTCCACAGGTAGTCGTAGGAGAGCGCGTTGGCAGCCACGGCCCAAGCGCCTGTCACGTCAATGCCCAGGCGACGCGGATCGCACGCACGCGCGGCAAAGCAGATGTCGCTGGGGATGACAAAAGCCTCGTGGCGGTCGCACGGCGTCGGCACCACGAGCGCGTCGCGGCCGGCATCGGCGCCGTCGCCAGCTCCCAGTCCCCCGCGGCGGCCCAGTACGCGTTAAAGTCCTCATCGCTGCCGGTAAAGCTCGCCAGGCAGCCGTCGGCCACAAAGATGCGGCCTGCCAGTTCGGCAAGCTTGGCGCGCAGGCCGTCCAGGCGCTCGTCAAAGTGGTCGAGCAAATCGCGCAGGAACAGGTAGAAGTCTACGCCCGAGAGCTGCTCACGCACCACGGCCGAAGGCGAGCTGTAGCTCATCGCGCGACCGAGCGCCGCCGAGTGGCCGTTGTTGATAAAGCCCTGCTCAAGCCCAATACGAATCTGCGTGAGCACGTCGCGCACGCGGTCGGCATCGGCGTCCGCCAGCAATGTGCTCGACCACACCTCGCGCGGTAGGCTCGCCAGCGCGTCGATCTTTTCGGACAGGGCGCCGGCGCTCACCAGCAAGTAGGGGCGCACGCCGTCCACTTCGGGCTGCGTCATGACCTCGGTCGTAAAGCTCAAAAAGCCCAGTTTGCCGGCAAGTAAATTGTCGAGCTCCTCGGCCGAATGCTCGCGTGTGGGCAGCTGCTTGAGCAGGCGGCAGAGCAGCGTCACATAGGGCAGATCCTCAAACGCGACGCAGCTCAGGTCGAAATACTGCATGGCGTAGGCCAGACGGTTGGTGGGGATGCCGTGGCGCAGGCAGGGGATGGGCGCGGTCGTGTCCACGACCAGCGGCGGCTCGGGGCGCGCCTCGCCAATGTCGGACACGCGCAGACGCGGCAGTGTGGCCTTGGCCTCGGGTGTGTCTTCCGCCTCCTGTGCGGCACGCAGTGCTGCCGTGCGCTCGACCACGTCGGCCAGCTCGGCATCGGTCATGGCGTCCCGCTTGGCTGCCAGCTCGGCGGCCTCGGCACCCTCCGAACCCTCGGTGGCGTCCACCGGCACCAGCTCGACCAGTGCCATGTGATCGTTCTGCAGCACCAGTTCGCGCAGCAGGTCCTCAAAATAGCTGCCGTCCAGCTCGCCACGCAGCTCCTCGTACACCGGGCCGTACTTGAGCGCCAGCGTCGCGGCGTCGTCATCGTAGAGCCAGGTGCTCAGCGCGTCGCACGCAATGGCCACGCCGTCGGCGATACCGTAGTCGCGCTGGCGCAGGTCGTATTCGTTGCTGCTGATGATGGCTTCCAGGCGCTCGCGCGTAACGCCATGCTCGCATAGGTCGCGGCAGGCGTCCTGGAACACGCGGCGCAGCTCGCGCGCCACGCCAGGCTGCGCGTTTTGCAGCATGATGAGCTCGTAGGGCTGCAGGCTCTCGGCCGCGGTGTAGCTCGCCACGTTGCCGCCCAGGCCGGCGGACAGAATGGCCTTCTTAACCGGCGCTTCGTTGGAGCCCAGCAGCGCCTCGAACAGGATATCCGCTGCGATCGTGCGCTTGCGGTCGAGCGCGCTGCCCAGCACAAGGCCCAGGCCCACCAGGGCGTTCTCGGGCGTGGTAGCCATCTCGATGCGCTTGTACTCGCAGGTCACGGGCGCCTGCACGCCCAGCGGATTGGGCGCCAGCGTGGACGGGTCCTCGCCGGCGGCGACGGCAGCGTCCATGCGGCGGCTCGCGGCACTCGGCTGCGACAGATAGCGCTCGTCCAAAAAGGCCAGGGCGCGGTCCACGTCCAGGTCGCCGTAAAGCGTGATGTAGGAGTTGGAAGGATTGTAGTGGCGCGCGTGCGTGTCCAGGAACTGCTCGTAGGTGAGCGCGGGAATCGCGCGCGGGTCGCCACCGCTTTCGTGCGCATAGGCGGTGTCGGGATAGAGCGCGGCGTTGACGGCGTCGTCCAACACGCTCATGGGATCGGACAGCGCACCCTTCATCTCGTTGAACACCACGCCGTTATAGCGCAGCGTGCCCTCGCGCAGTCTGGCGGCGCTGCCGTCGCCCTCGCCTTCGGCGCCCTGCGGCAGGTCCAGCTCGTAGTGCCAGCCCTCCTGCTCAAAAATGGTGGGCTTGGTATAGATGGCCGGGTTGAACACCGCGTCCAGGTACACGTCCATCAGGTTGTACAGATCCTGCTCGTTGGTGGTGGCAACGGGGTAGATGGTCTTGTCGGGGTAGGTCATGGCGTTGAGAAACGTCTGCATGGAGCTCTTGATCAGGTCGACAAACGGCTCCTTGACGGGAAACTTGGCCGACCCGCACAGTACCGAGTGCTCAAGAATATGGAACACGCCGGTGGAATCGGCCGGCGGCGTTTTAAAGCCAATGGCAAAGGCCTTGTTTTCGTCGTCACATGCCAGGTACAGCAGGCGAGCGCCCGATGCGGTGTGGCGCAGCACGTAGGCGTCCGAGTCGAGCTCGGGCACGGTCTCGCAGCGCTCGACGGCAAAACCGTGGCGGGTGGTGCCGGGCACCAGCAGCGCGGCGGCAGCGGTGCGCGGGTCGGTTGAGGTGGTGGGCATATGCAGTCTCCTTTGACGCCCCAGCGGGGGCGAATCGAGTCGAATCCCCGAGAGTATACCCATATGGGGCCGCGGCTCTGCGGCGAACTGAAGACGATGCCAGCGGATTGGGCATAGGTCCCGCGTGCCCGCCGCACGAGCGTGGAAAATTGGACACTCGCCAAACGAGAGTGGATATCCGGAAATCCTCGCTCGTCCATCACTCGCGTATCTCTCGTCCCTCATTCGTCACGAATACGAGAGATAACAGAAAGACGAGAGATAAATTTGAGAGATAACTGAGCAGCAAAGAGACGGGCAATCATGGTATTGTCTCAATACCGATTGTTCTACCAGCAAAAATATGTATAAATGAAGCAAATGGTAGACATTCCACCTCTATCTATCTCTTATCTCTAAGCCGAGAGATAGAGAGATAAATGAGAGATAATTACGAGAGATAACTGAGAGACGAGGGAAATCTATCCGCGGCATTCTCCGCAGGACCGAGCGAAAGGACGTGCAGATGAACGAAAACGAGCTGACCGGTCTGCTTGAGTCTTTAAGGCGTATGGGCTCGGATGATCTTAACGTCGAAGTGAAGGAGAGCGCCACGACGCTTTCTCGCGACGTGTGGGAAACGGTGAGCGCATTCGCGAACACTGCCGGCGGAATCATCGTGCTCGGAGTGAGTGAGCGCGCAGGTTTTGTCCCGGTTGAGAACTTCGAGACCGAGAAAGTGCTCAACCAATTTGTGTCAGGCATGGGTGATGCGGGCGGTCGAGGAAAGCTGGCCAATCCGCCCAAATACACGATCGAGCGAGTGGAGCTTCAGGGCGTCATCGTTCTCGTCATTACGATTGAGGAGCTCGATCCGTCGAGCAAGCCCTGCTATGTCATAGAGCGGGGCGCCCAGGGCGGCAGCTACAAGCGCATCGATGACAAAGATGTGCCGCTTTCATCGACCGAGGTGCTCGCATTGGCGTCATACGGTCGAGCGACTCCGAGCGATCGCGACGCGGTGGCGGGTGCGGGCGCGGACGATCTCGACGAGACGCTGGTCGACCGTACGATAGATCGGGCTTTCTCGTTGACGCCCCGGGCAATGCGCGGCGCGCCGGACAAACAAACGAAGCTGGAGCGCCTAAATATCTTTGATTCCCAGGGCAATGTCACCAAGGCTGGACTCCTAGTTGTGGGCACCTACCCTCAGCAGTTCTATCCCAAGCTCTTCATTGACGTGGCTGTCCATGCGGGAACTCAGAAGGGCATGGCGGGGTCGCTGAGGTTCATGGACCGCACAATCTGTGAGGGAACGTTGGGCGAGATGATCTCGGATGCTGTCGCGGCCGTCGCCAAGAATTTGCGGCGAACCTCGACCGTCCAAGGCGTCTCGCGTGTCGACTCGCTGGAGATTCCCGAGGAGGTTCTGCGCGAGGCAATCGCCAACGCCGTAATCCATCGAGAATACGGGGATCGGTTCTGTGGACAATCGATTGCCGTCGACGTTTTTGACGATCGTGTCGAGGTGACGAATCCTGGCGGCCTTTACGGGGGAAAGACTCGCGAGAACTTGTTTGACGGCAGCTCCCGATGCCGTAACGCGACGCTTGTGAAGCTCATGTCGATTGTCCCGCTGCCGGATGGCGCAGGTTCGCCGGCTGAGGGCAATGGCTCGGGCATCCCGATGATGATCGATGCCATGCGCGCGCATGGTCTGGCCGAGCCCCTGTTCTGCCCGGGATTCGATCGGTTCAAGGTCGTACTTTACCGTTCAAAGATCGAGCCGGTCGATCATGGCGGGGGCTTAATTGTGACGGCACTCAAACACTACGGCGAGCTGGGGACGCGCGAGCTGGCAGAGCGCACAGGGCTCACAATTTCCCAGGTTAGGTCGCGCGTCAACGCGCTCATTGCTCAAGGCGAGCTTGAGCCCACGGCGCCGGCGACGAGCCGCAACCGCAAGTATCGACTGTCGGAGTGCGTGGGATAGATGCGTTAGTGGACGAGGCGACCCAATAATCGACCCTCGATTGGCGTCCATTAAGGTAAAGCGGTTGTTGCCCAGTCGACGGTGATGCTCAAGACTCGGCTTACGCCGGCATGGCCCCGAACCCGTCTATCAAGAACAGCCTAAGAACCAGCTTGATGACATTTCCCGGTTTGACTTCTGCCGCGTCAAAGACGTGGCGCTCGGCGAGCTCGCTACAGTATGCATAGATGTCGCGGATAAGGTCCGCGCCCGAGAGCGTAAACATGTAGCCTGCGTCCGAAAGCGCATTGGGCGCGGCAGGCAACTTGGCCATGTGACAGAACGTTTGCAGGTCGGGCGCCATAACGTTCTGGTAGTCGAGGTGGCCGTTGGCATCCTGCGCGGCAAGCTCCAATTGGCGCACAAAATCCAGCGCCGCCGCTAACACAAAGCTCGGCGTAGGCGCATTGACGTCCTGAGTGGTCGCCACAAGCCTGCCCGCCGCCTGCGTGACAAGCCAAGCGACCTCGCGCTGGCAACGCACGGCCTTGCGCGTAACCGGCTTGATGGACGAAGAAGAAACGCTCCCCTTAGGCGGATTCGAGGCAGCCATAAGACCCTCCCATGAACGACCCGGCCCAAAAAGCCCGGATGAAACACGTGCTACATCAGTATACAGGGAAGTGGGGTAGCGGGGTACAAGCGCGCCAGCGGCAAACCGAGAGCATCAACGATGTGCCGATCGCGGAATGAGATCTCGTAATAATTGACTCTCGGCCATATTATTGAGGGGCATGACTCGCGTTCGTATGGTTGTAGGTGCTGGCGATGAACGACATTGACCTTGCTGTTCCGTTGATGGATGGACCAAGCTATGACCGCGCCTGCAGTCTCGTGCCTTCCGAATACGTTGAGGCATGGGAGTGGTTTCTGGGTGAGGAGCAGCGCGGCGGCGTTTGGACCAGCCTTCCGCACCGCACCAAGGAAGATAGCCCTCAGTATCAGTACCGTTTGAGAATTGGCTCGGACTTCTTTCCCGTAACGCGGGATTCAGGGATCTTCTGGCCGGGCCAGGATCGGGTGAAGCAAGATCCCAATAAGATCTTTGCGCTTTCGGTCCATAACTCTAAAAAGAGCTTCTACACCGATGTGCCTCCGCTCTATTTGGACGATGGTACGTGGGTCATTAAGTACTCGGTTCAAGCGCCGGGTACCGTTGGTTTTCGAGACCAGAATTACAACCGTAAAATGCTCAACTGCATGGAATGTGGCGTTCCAGTCGGAGTCATATTTGCAGCCGAGGTGGGCTACAAGGTGCTCGGCCTTGCATTTGTTGAACGGTTCGAGCCCGAAAACGGATGGTTTGTTCTGCACGGTCCTGTTCATAAAGGCGGACCGGACCCTCGTTTTGCGCCCGACATGAGTTATCTGAAGCACATGCCCGTCGATATTGAGTTTGCCGGACAGGGTACGACCGACGACGAAAAGGTCCGCTATGCGTTAAGGCACGAGCGATTGGGGCAGCAATGGTTCCGCAAGCAGCTCGTTGCCGCCTATGATGGCCGTTGCGCGGTGTCGGACTGCGGCGTCAGCGAAGCTCTGGAGGCTGCACATATCGAGAATTACTCGGGACCCAAATCGCAGGTTGCCAGCAACGGCATTCTGCTTCGGCGCGATCTTCATTCCCTATTTGATGCTCACCTGATTTCGTTTGAGCCTGTTTGCGGCGAATATCGGCTGTGCGGATCGTACCTGCTGGATAAGACCGACTACGTTTCCTTTGCGGGTGCGACGCTAAGGCAGCCGAATGAGCGTCAGTGGCGACCCAATACGGTGTTTCTTGAGGCCCATCGCATTGAGTTCGATCGCTCGGAAAAGAAGCGTGAAAAGGCGGGGCTTCTGCCGTATTAGCGTATTTGGCTTTGGCATTCTTTGACGATCGTGTTGTTTGATCGGATCGCGTGGCGATGCAATCTCGCGCACGCCTGCCGGTGCATGCTCTTCCTGTTTTGTATAGCGAGAGGGGAGCGTGTATGAGCTGGCGAGGCGATATTGCGATGGGGAAGTACGGAAAACTGCCGTGTGCCCTTATAGACAACAATATGTTTCCGAGCGTAGAGGTTGATTGCGGGTCGTTTGTCGTCACCTGCCCTTGCCGCGGCTCGCAAATACCGTGTCTCGACATTCGGTTCATCGATGCGCGTGACAGACTCAGCGACGAAGTGAGAAAACAGACAGGCGTTCATATGCCGGTGTATCCGGAGAAATGCCCTGTTTGTGGCCTCGATATCGTGTATGGCGCCGGCGACGAGGGATAGGTGATGCGGAGGAGCTGGCTGTGAAGGCATCTCCGTCCCTACAAATAAACCCCCTCACCGAGTTGCCTGTGGAACTCGGCGTGATGGTCGCGTGCCCAGGTAAAGAGCGCCTGGTCAAAGTCGGTACGCGCGGCCGGGACGCCAAAGACGCCGGCAACTTCGACGCGCACAAACTCCAGTGCCGGCAGCTTGTTGATGGCAGTGAGGGCAAACGGGGACGAGGGCTCCTCGAACAGATAGCGGCTGCCTTGCAGCGCGTCGCAACTGGTGCACGTGTTGCCGAGCGACGGGGCTTTGGAGGCTCGCGCGCCTACGGGCTTGTAGCCGCAGCGCTTATGAAGGTAGTCGCGGATCTCGCCCGGCACGCAGCCAAGAGCGGGCACGATGGCGAGTGCGTTGGCGTTGGCCGTGTCGATGGCAATGTGCCCGGCTTCGTTGGGCGCGTGCGCGATGACGATGCTCTCGTCGTTATCGGCTTGATAGGGAATGCCGAAGGCCGCGACCGAGGTCTCTTTGTGACACTTCCAGCACTCGCGCTTGCCCAGTACTAGATATATATACGGCGCTGAGGGGTCGGATCGGTCAACACCGGGCAGCCACTCGGCAAAGGGCTCGGGGTTGACGCCGCTGGGTACATACCAGATTTTCTTGGTCCGGTCCCATTTGGCGCCCAGCGCCTTGGCTTCTTCTTTGTGCGAAAAGGGGACATCGAGCTCGGTGCGCATGGCGGCTCCTTGGTGCTGCAGGTGCAAGTGGCTCAAGGATACCGCAGGGCGCAGACATCGCGGCGTTTTGCCGAGAAGTTGCGGTGCGGACTGATTGGTTATGCCGATGGATAGATCGGCAAGTAGATGGTCGGCTTTTGGCCAGTTGGGTGGCAACCTTGCCAAAAGCTTGACGGATTGCGGTTTAAGCATCGGCGAATGAACACTTTGGACGCACCACGGCGAAAAGCCGCCGGTCGTTTACCGGAAACTTAACAGGACCGCCGGCCGCCGCCGGCGTGCGTGCTAGCTTCGCGCCTTGAGGTACTTTATCGTTTCACATAACGCCGCATTGGCGTTGTTGGCGCACATTTGGGCGGTTGGAGTTGCCAGCTGATTTGGCGACATAAAACAAAACAGCCCAGAGAGCATAGCCTCTGAGCTGCGAACATTTGGTGGGCGTTAGAAGATTTGAACTTCTGAC
>CABSDO010000006.1 GCA_902476475.1 uncultured Collinsella sp.
GTGCCGTGGGCAGCGGCGGCCTCAACAGTAGCGGCTTGACGCTCCGCGCGATCCCATACGCCCGAGCGACCACCCTCCTTGTGCAGCAGGCGTACGTCGACAATCTCCATGCCGCGGTCGACTGCCTTGCACATGTCGTAGATGGTCAAGCACGCGGCGCTCGCGCCGGTCAACGCCTCCATCTCGATGCCCGTCTTGCCCGTCACGCCCGCCGTGACCAACACATGAAAGCCGACCTGTCCGTCCGGACGTGCCGGTGCCCAGCCCTCGGGCACGTCCTCGGCAGGCGTTCCCGCCGGAGCGATGGGCTCAATATCGCACTTGCTCTTGGTGATGAGCAGCGGGTGGCACATGGGGATGATGTCGCTCGTACGTTTGATGGCCATGATGCCCGCCACGCGCGCGCAGGCGAGCACGTCACCCTTCTTGGCGCGGTCCTGCAGCACCATCGCCTGCGTCTCGGGATGCATGAGGATGGTGCCCTCGGCGATGGCGATGCGGTGCGTCTCGGCCTTGTCGGATACGTCGACCATGCGCACCTCGCCCTTGGCGTCCACGTGCGTCAGCTCGTCGCGGCGTGCGTCGCGGACGGGCTCGGCGGCAGTGTCGGTGGTCGCCGTTGCGGCTTGCGCGCCCGCGGACGTAGCGTCTTTGCTGGCAGACGTGGCTTTATGGGCAGACATCGCGGCCCTGCGAGCGGCCTTGGTGGCATCGGCGTACCTGCTCTTGGCCATATGATCATCCTCCGATTTGGGACATAAATCGTTGCGTGCCCTCAATTATCGCGTGTTCCTGCGGTTTGTGGGCCACGGCATCGCGCCAAATCGAAAGTACCTGCATATCATCACCACGGCGCAGCGCCTCGCGAACCGAATACTCGGCATCGCTGAACAGACAGGGACGTACGCTGCCGTCGGCCGTCAGGCGTAAACGGTTGCAGCTCGCGCAAAAATGATTGGACATGGCGCTAATGAAGCCGACCGTACCCGCTGCGTCCGGAAAGCGCCAGTAGCGCGCGGGACCGGCGCCGGCAGGAGCGTCGTTGATGTCGAGCGGCTCAAGCTCACCCAGACCCACCGCGGCGGCTCCGGCATTGATGTGCGCCCGCAGCTCGTCACTCGGCACGGTATCGCTCGCGTCCCACAGCTCGGGATTGAGCGTGGGCGCATGCGGATCAACGGCGCAATGCGAGCTCGTGTGCTCATCGCCGATGGGCATGTATTCGATAAAGCGCAGGTGAATGGGGCGGTCGACCGTGAGCCGCGCGAGGGCCGCCACGTCCTGGTTGAGGCGGCGGACCACCACGCAGTTGACCTTAACCGGCTCAAAGCCCCAGGTTAGCGCCGCATCGATGCCAGCCATGGTTTGTTCGAGCCGGCCCAGACGCGTGATCTTTCCAAAGAGCGCGGGATCGAGCGTGTCGAGCGAAATGTTGACGCGGTCGAGCCCAGCGTCTCTGAGCTGCGGCGCCAGCTTGGGCAGCAGGGCACCGTTGGTGGTGAGCGAGATGTCCTCGACCTGCGGGATCGCGCGGATATCGCGAATGAGCGGAATAATGCGACGGCTGACCAGCGGCTCGCCACCCGTCAGGCGTACGCGGCGAATGCCCTCCCCCGCCACCAGACGCACAAACCGGGCGATTTCCTCGGCGCTGAGCAGCTCGTCGTGTGCGCGCGGCGCCACGCCGTCGGCGGGCATGCAGTAGATGCAGCGGAAATTGCACTTGTCGGTCACGGCAATGCGCAGGTAGTTGATGTCGCGGCCAAAACCGTCATGTTGCACGCACTCGTCCACACGGCCCTCCCCTCGCGCAGCGATTTATTCTTCGGGAAACATAATACCCCACAAGAGAATCAAGCCGACACGCGTACGACAGGACAGGCCATTCGAGCAAGAAGGGCTTCCCGAGCCCATCCTCAGCATTCAAACCGTCCCAACATTCGATACTTTTCCCGATATTGGCAAAAAACGTCGAATGTTGGGACGGTTTAGGTGTTCGCAGAGCTCGAAAGACGAGCTAGACGCCCCTAGAGGCCGCCGTTCCAGTGGCGAATCACGAATTCCCGCAGGTCATTCTGCCGTTTCTGGAACGCTTCGCTTCGGTCGCACTTGAGGCCCATAGCGAGCGCGATGGCATTCATCGCCCGATGCAATTGCAGCCGGTTGGCAAACTGAGTCCCAGTGAGGACGATCATCCTAAAGCCCAGTGCGCTCAGCACGGTCATACGCTCCGCGTCCGACGCACTGCGCTGCTTATCGAGATGGTCCGAGCCGTTGTATTCAATGCCCGTACCTCTCGCAGGTGCATATACATCGATCTCGAAATACCCGGCCTTAGCGAGATATTTGAACTCGTTGGGAACATCGACCCGATGGTTGAGCTCGACCCTGGTGTACCCGAGCCCGCCCTGGGAACGCTTCGCGACGACCATGATTGCGGTGGCCGTCTCCATGGGCGAACGGGCAGCGTCCTTTACACGCTTGAGCAACGAGGCCGCGCGTTTCACGCCTCGACGCGAAGGATTCTGCTCGCAAAAAGTACGCAGGTCGGCGACGGCATATCGCTGCGAGGCCTCGACATAATCATCGCTCGACAGATGGTTAAGGTGATACCGAGCACACACTTCAAATCCGTACTCAAGCTGCTCGAGCTCGCTCATCCACGAGCCCGCCTGGACAAAGCACATGGCCTCATCAACCACCAGAAGACCCTCTGCCACCTCGATAAGATGATCCGAAGGTATGGGCGCCCCAAACACATGGCGTCGGAGACCCGCCGGCCGAGAGCGTTCAAAATCGAAGCTAACCAGCGTATCAATACGGTCGAGTTCCTCTTGAGGAATACCAAGTGAGACCAGATAGTCGGCGACAATCTCGACCGCTGCAGATATCCTCAATCCCTTGGCATCGAGCCCCAATTTGGGGAGGCTCGCAGTCGGCTCCACCTCGCCAGCAAATGAGTCTTCGTCGTATAGGCTGCTTGCTCGCGAGAGCGGCTCGGACAGGCGCGCCACGTTGTGGTACAGCCAGGCAGTCTTATGGGACAGGACGATCGGCAGGTCCATGAGCCCTCCAATGGAGTCGGATAACCAACCTTATTCCCCTGCTCACGGATTCGCACACTTCCACGTACAAGAAAGCATTCCACCCGTACGAGCGACAGAAAAACCGTCCCAAAAATCGATGCTTTTCTTCAATATCGAGAAAAACATCGATTATTGGGACGGTTTGGGGCGAGGTGAGAGGTCGGAGGGCCAGAGCAAGCCGCACTCCAACGGGTTAATCCAGCTCCTTCAATCCGTGTGCCAGCTGCCAGTATTCCCCGTGCTGGGCGAGGAGCTCCTCGTGGGTACCGCGTTCAATGATGCGGCCGTGTTCGAGGACCATGATGGCGTCGGCGTCGCGGACCGTGGACAGGCGGTGCGCAATCATAAACGTGGTGCGGCCGCGCATGATGCGGTCCATGCCGCGCTCGATGAGCTTTTCGGTGCGCGTGTCGATGGAGCTCGTGGCCTCGTCCAAGATGAGCACCGGCGGATCGGCCACGGCCACGCGCGCGATCAGCTGGCGCTGGCCCTGTGACAGGTTGGCACCGTCCGCGGTCACGAGCGTGTCGTAACCTTGCGGCAAGCGGCGGATAAACGAGTCGGCGCAGGCGGCCTCGGCAGCGGCGCGCACTTCTTCGTCAGTCGCGTCGAGCTTGCCAAAGCGGATGTTCTGCGCAATGGTGCCGCTAAACAGGTGCGTGTCCTGCAGCACAATGCCGAGCGACCCGCGCAAGCTGGCCTTGGCGATATGCTTGACGTCGATACCGTCGTACGTGATCTCGCCGTCATCGACCTCGTAGAAGCGGTTGATGAGGTTGGTGATGGTCGTCTTTCCGGCGCCCGTCGAGCCAACAAAGGCGATCTTCTGTCCCGGCTTGGCGAACAGGTTGAGGTCCATGAGCACGCGCGTGCCCGGCACGTAAGAAAAGTCCACGGTATGGAAGCGCACGTCGCCGGCGAGCGGGACCAGACCGGTAACAAGCTCGGTACCGTCGGCTGCCACCGCACGCCCCGACTCATCAACGGCGGCCACGTCGTGCAGATGCCCGTACGTGCCCACACCCTGGCCCTCGGGAATCTTCCACGCCCACGCCGCGTCTCCCGTCTGCACCAGTTCCACGCGGCCCTCGTCCACCTCGGGCTTAAGGTCCATCGCGGCAAACAGGCGCTCGGCACCGGCCAGCGCGTTGAGTAAGAAGTTGCCCAGCTGCGTAAACTGGTTGATGGGCATGGCCGCCTGGCGCACAAAGACCAGGTAGCTCGCGAGCGAACCCACGTCGGCAAGTCCCTTGATGCAGAGCATGCCGCCCGCCACGGCAACGATGGCGTAGTTGACGTAGCCGATCACCACGGTCATGGGCACCATCGAGTTGGCGTAGGCCTGTGCGGCGCCGCCGGTACGGCGCAGCTCCTGGTTGCGCGTGTCAAAACCAGCAACATTGACCTGCTCGTGGTTAAAGACCTTAATGACCTTTTGGCCCGAGACCATCTCCTCGACGTATCCGTCCAAGTCGCCGAGCGATGCCTGCTGGGCGGCAAAAAAGCGCTTGGAGCGGGCACCCGAGTAGCGCGCGTACAGCACAATGGCAACATCGCACGCGAGCGTGATAATCGTGAGCTGCCAGTTAAGAATGATGAGCATGGCTGTGGTGCCGATCACCTGAATGGTCGCCTGAATCACGTTGGCAAAGCTATTGTTGAGTGCCTCGGAGACCGTGTCGACGTCGTTGGTGAAGAAACTCATGATGTCGCCCGAGCGCGTACTGTCGAAGTAACTGAGCGGCAGCGTCTGGATGTGCGCGAACAAGTCGCGGCGAATATCGGACACCACGCGCTGGGCCGCGCGCACCATAATCTGCGAGTAACCCAAGGCCGAGAGCACGCCCGCGGCGTAGATGACGGCCGTAAAGAGAACCTGCTTGGTAAGCAGCTCCTCCCCACCCGCGGCCAGGCCGTTGACGATGGGGCGCACCATATAGGTGCCGGCGAGGCTCGCGATGGCCGCGACGGAGGCAAGCACGCCCACCGCCAGCAGCGAGAACTTGGCATGCCCCATGTAGGAGAGCAAGCGGCGGAGCGTTCGACGCAAATTGGCCGGACGAGCCTGAGCGGAAGTCTTAGGCATGGCGCTCACCCCCTTCCAGAGATGATCCGTATGCGACGGAGGAAAACGGATCGTTCGCGTCGTCGGCATCACCGTCGTCGCTCACATCACCCGCGAACTCCATCTGCGAGGCGTAAATCTCCTGGTAGATGTTGTCACCCGCCAGCAGCTCCTCATGCGTGCCCACGCCGTGGACACGGCCGTCATCCAGCACCACGATGCGGTCGGCATCCATCACGCTTGCGATACGCTGGGCGATGATGATCACCGTCGTGTCGGGAATCTGAGCGATATGCTCGCGGATCTTGGCGTCGGTCGCCATATCGACCGCATTGGTCGAGTCATCAAAAATGAGCACGCGCGGGTGCTTAAGCAGCGTTCGCGCGATGCACAGGCGCTGCTTCTGGCCGCCCGAAACACCGGCGCCACCCTGGCCCAACTCGCCGTCGAGTCCGCCGATGCGGTCCAGAAACTCGTCCACGCACGCCGCACGGCAGGCATCCAACAACTCCTCGTCGGTGGCATCGGGCGCGCCCCACTGCAGGTTCTCGCGCACGGTCCCCGTAAACAGCACGTTCTTTTGCAGCACAATGCCCACGGCGTCACGCAGGCTGACCAAGTCGTAGTCGCGCACGTCGCGCCCGCCCACGAGCACGGCGCCCTCGGTAGCGTCGTACAGGCGCGCGATGAGCTGCACGAGCGAGCTCTTGCCCGAGCCCGTGCCGCCGAGCACGCCCACCGTGGAGCCCGGCTCAATGCGAAGGTCGATATGCTCGAGCACGTCCTCGGCAGCATCCGCGCGGTACTTAAACGACACATCGCGGAACTCGACACTTCCGTCGGCGACCTCGTGCACGGCAGCATCGGCAGCGGGCGCCTGGATGAGCGACTGCTCGTCGATCACCTGTGAGATGCGCTCCACACTGGCGAGTGCGCGCGTAAGCAGCAAAAATACGTTGGAGATCATCATGAGCGAGTTCATAATCAGCAGGACGTAGCTCATAAAGCCCGTGAGTGAGCCCACGCCCAGCTCGCCGGCGAGAATCATGCGTCCGCCGATCCACAGGATAGAAAGCGCGGCCACGTACATCGACAGCTGAAACACCGGCAGGTTGAGCACGGCATTGCCGAACGTCTTCGTCGCCGTATGCGCGAGCTCGGTATTGACGGTGTCGAACTTGGCCTCCTCGTGCTCGGCGCGCACATACGCCTTGACGGCGCGCACAGCAGTGAGGTCTTCCTGCACTACGCCGTTGAGGTGGTCCATCGAGGTCTGGAGCTGACGGTAGAGCGGGCTCACACGGTAGGTGATAACCCCCAGCACGATCGCCAGCACGGGCAGGATAATCGCAAAGACCGTGGCGAGCGGGCGCGACAGCGCCAGCGCGTAGATAAGGCCGACAACGAGCGTCACCGGGCCGCGCACCATGGGGCGAAAGCCATTACCGATAGCATTTTGGATGACGGTAATATCGGTGGTCATGCGGGTGACGAGCGAGCTGGCATCGTAGTTGTCCAGGTTGCCAAAAGCGAGCGTCTGGATCTTGCGATACTCTGCCTCGCGCAGGTTGGCGCCCAAGCCCGAAGCCACGCGAGCGGATGTGCGGGCATAGCCCAAGCCCAATACCAGCGAAAACGCCGCACACACCAACATGTACGCGCCTTGCAGCAGCATGTAGTTGATGTCGCCCGCAGGCACGCCCACGTCGATGATATTGGCCATGATAACCGGGATGAACAGCTCGAGCGCCGTCTCGGCCGAGACAAAAAACACGCCGAGTATGGCATCGCGACGGTATGCCCCCAAGTAAGAAAACAGAATCTTGAGATTGCGCACGGAGCTTCATCTCCCATCAAACGTTGTTCCCAAACGGACGTATTATTGCGCGACCTGCGGCAGTGTCAAGTATTACGAAATTGATTTCTGCAAGGTAAACACCCATGTTGAGCATGAGCCATGTTTGCACGTATTCAAATAGAAATGAATGCGCACGCCACTTTTTTGCCCCAGTCTCAACACAAATCTTGACTCTACAATCGTTATAGGGTTTTCACTACACTGGTATGCAAACGAACCAAGCCAGAAAGTCCCGCCCATGGAACACGACCTCACACGCGGCAATGTCCTCAAGACCATCGCGGTCTTTGCCCTACCCTACATGCTCTCGTATTTTTTGCAGATGCTCTACGGCATGGCGGACCTGTACATGATGGGGCAGTTTAGCGGCGCCGCCGGCATCACCGCCGTGGGCAACGGCGCGCAGACGCTCTATATCATTACCGTGACACTTGTGGGCCTGGCCATGGGAACGACCGTCATCGTCGGCCACGCCGTGGGCTCGCGGCGCTTTGACCGCGCGGAGGTCGCCATCGGTACCACCATCACGCTCTTTATGGGCGTCTCGGTGGTACTGGCCGCAGTCTTGCTCGCGCTGTGTCCGCAGATCGTGGCGCTCATTGGCACGCCGGCCGAGGCAGTCGAAGGCACCGCCGCCTACCTGCGCATCTGCTTTATCGGCATTCCCTTTATCGCCGCGTACAACATCCTTTCGGCCATCTTTCGCGGTCTGGGCGATTCGCGCTCGCCCATGTATGTGATCGGCGTGGCGTGCATCATCAACATCGCGCTCGACTTTTTGTTCATCGGCCACATGGGGCTCGGCCCCGTGGGCGCGGCGCTCGGCACGGTAATCGCACAGACGGCAAGCGTAGCCCTCGCGCTTGCGTGGCTCAAAAGCCGCCGCACGCATATCCACGTTAAACGCAGCGACCTGCGCCCCCAGCCCGAGGTGCTCGGCAGCATTCTTAAGATTGGCGTGCCCGTGGCCGTGCAGGACGGCTGCATCCAGGTGGCGTTTATGTTCATCACCGTCATCGCCAACCACCGCGGCCTGGTCGACGCTGCCGCCGTGGGCCTTGTCGAAAAGATGATCAGCTTCTTGTTCATTGTGCCGAGTTCCATGGGCGCCACCGTCAGCGCACTCACGGCGCAAAATGTCGGCGCAGGCAAGGGCGACCGCGCGCGCCAGGTCCTCAAGGATGCCATGACCATCTCGGTGGTGTATGGATGCCTGATCACGGCACTCATGTGGCTGGTTGCGCCGGCGTTTATCGGCTTCTTTGCCAAGGACACCGCGGTGGTCGCGGCCGGTACCGGTTATATCCACAGCTACATCTTCGACGCGATCTTTGCCGGTATCCACATTTGCTTTAGCGGCTTTTTCGCCGCGCAGGGCAAGAGCTATATCGGCTTTGCACACAACGTGCTGGCGGTGGCGCTCATTCGCGTGCCGGGCGCGTGGCTGCTGTCGAACGCCTTTCCCAACACGTTGTTCCCCATGGGCATCGCCTCGCCCTGCGGCTCGATTCTGTCGGCGATCATTTGCGTCGTGGCGTTTACCGTGCTCAACCGCCGCGGGGCTTTTGACAAGCTGGCAGCGTAGCGGGGCAACGCGGAATCGCCCTAATCGACGACATCATCAGCGATGATCCGGCAACCTACGTGACGCAGATCACGGTGCCCGTTGCCCCAGCAAAGTAAGAACCGCCCGGAAGGCATCGTGCTTCCGGGCGGTTCTTTCTAATCATCATCCAGCAACTCGAATCGATTTCTAGATATCACCAATGCGGCATAATCTTGGCTTTGGTGAAAAACATGGGCAATCACAACGTCCTCGTTATCGTAGTAATAAAGCATTACATAAGAATTAACGAGGCAAGCATGGTAACCAAGCACTGCAAGCTCGGGTAACTTCGATAAGCCGTAGTCAACTACACCACTTTGAAGAAGCTGGAGCTGACTACGGTATTTATCAAGAAAGTGCCGGGCGGTAAAAATACCATACCCCATTAGATAATCAACGATATCGTCAACTTCTTGTTCAGCTGTAGGCAGAATCTTGACGTTATAGGCCATATTTTGCCTCAAGGTCATCGAGAGCCTCAAAGGCATCACGCGCCGTGCCAGCAGCACGCTCCCGCTCGGCCACAGCTATACGAGCCATCAGACGAGCCTTAGCCTGTTCCTGAACCATGAGGTCGTAGTCCTCGGATCGAAGTACAACAAATTTGCTATAGCCGTTTTTTGTAACAGTCACTGGACCGGTAGTAGTTTCAACGAGCTCCGAGAATTTCGCGGTGTCCCGCATATCTTTAATTGGAACGCAAACGGGCATGTTCAACTCCAATCATAATTATGTACATAATTATGAAGTATAGCTCAGCTAACGAGCGTCGGCTACAGGAGAACCGCCATATCGGGGACAATCCCCGATATGGCGGTTCTACTCCTCCGGAATCGGAAACGCACGGATGAACTCTGCAGGCGAGAAGGTCTTGATGGTCGAGCGCACAAAAGCGGCGCGGTCACGCGTGATGATAAAGTCCACGCCGGCACGCTCGGCCATCGCACGGATACAGCCGTCCTCAAAGTCCGGCTCATCGGAATAGGCGGAGGTAAAACAAGTTTCTTGGTCGAGAGGCTCTACCGAGTAGCTCTTAAGACAGTCGCGCACTACCTCGCGGGCGCGCGCCTCGCCTGCCTGTTTAGTGAGAATGTAGTACGCGTCCTTGAGAGAGCAGGCCGAAACAACACCCTCGATAAGTCCCACGTCAACGAGCCCCTTGATCGTTTGCGCCGCTGCGTGCTCCGGCCGGCCCGGAAGCACGCAATCGAGCAGAAAATTGGTATCGAGAAATGCTCTCATAGGTAGCGCTCCCTCGCGACGCGCTTTTCATCTTCAACCGTCATCGTATCGAGCGGCGTTCCTTTTGGCATTTTGGCTACGATATCGAGATACTCCTGGTAGTCCTCATTCTCCGCGAGCATCTCACGGATCTCCTTCCAGGTGATCTTGGGATGCCACATCGTACCCACGTCGCGCTTGGGCTTGCCCGTGCCGCACGTCGGCTTTGCGCCCCCACGCTCCTGGGCAGCGTCATATTCCACCGTAACTGGACCTTCATAGTCGAGCGGCACGATCTTGAACAACGGCTTGCTCCGCTTGAAGACCACAACCTCCTCGCCCTCATTGGCAACCCTTTCGGCCACCTGCGTAAGGTTTTGGCGCAGTTCCGAAAACGCGACGGTAACCATAACTGCTCCTCTCAACATATATCTTCACTGCTCAGTATACACGTTAGTATTAATGTTAACGTGTATAGGAATCACCACAATGGGGGCGATCAACCATTACGGGCACCTCTGCTTTGTATGAATCTCTTATCGCCCCGGGACGGCACCGGTCCACAGGATCACCCTCAGCAACCCACATGACGCAGATCATGCTGCCCGCCGACCCATCCAGATAAAAACCTCCCGGAAAGCATCGAACTTTCCGGGAGGTTTTCAATTTATTTATCGATGCCTTAAGCCTGGGGCACCTGACCGGTAGCCAAGATCTGCTCGAGTGCGTCCTCGTCCAGCACGGGTACGCCCAGCTGCTCGGCTTTGGTGAGCTTGGAGCCCGCTTTGGGGCCGGCGACCAGATAGCTCGTCTTCTTTGACACACTGCCCGAAACCTTGGCGCCGAGCACCTTGAGCGCCGCGCCCGCCTCGTCGCGGGTGCGGTTTACGAGCGTGCCGGTGAGCACGAAGGTCAGACCCGCGAGCGGCTGTGCGTCGGCAAGCTCGCCCGCCACGCCAGCGTCGGCTGCGGCCTGCGCGTGCGCGGCGCCCAAGTCGACCTCGAGCGAAAGGCCCGCCTGACGCAGACGCTCCAGCACGGCAAGGTTCTCGGGCACGGCCAGGAACTGCTTGACGCTCGCCGCAATCTTGGGACCGATGCCCTCGCACTCGGCGATGTCCTCTTCACTCGCCAAGATGAGCTTGTCAATCGACAGGAATCGCTCGGCGATGACCTCGCCCACGCTCTTGCCCACGTGGCGGATGCCCAGGGCAAACAGCACGCGACCGAGCGGCTGGCTCTTGGACTTGTTGAGCTCGGCGATAATTTTCTCGGCCGTCTTGAGGCCCACCGGAATGGGATCGCCCTTCTTGACGCCCTTTTTGCTGTTGGAGCTGGCGTACACGCGCCCCGTGTCCAGGCCGGCGATGTCGTCGACCGTGAGCTGGTAGAAGTCCGCGACGTCGTGAATCAGGCCGGCGGCGATCATCTTGTCGACGATCTCGTCGCCTAGGCCGTCGACGTCCATGCAGCCGCGGCTCACCCAGTGGAGCAGGCGCTCCTTGAGCTGCGCGGGGCAGTCGATGGAGACGCAGCGGTAAGCGACCTCGCCATCCTCGTGGACCACGGGGCTGCCGCAAACAGGGCAGACCTCGGGCATCCGCCAGTCGACCGAATCGGCTGGGCGCTTGTCGAGCACCGGGCCCACAACCTCGGGAATGACGTCGCCCGCCTTGTGCACGATGATGGTGTCGCCCTCGCGCACGTTTTTGCGGCGGATCTCGTCGATGTTGTGCAGCGTGGCGCGCGCGATGGTGGAGCCGGCGACCGTCACCGGGTCGAACTCCGCGACTGGCGTCAGCACGCCGGTGCGGCCCACCTGGATGCGAATCTCGCGCAGGACGGTCTGCTTTTCCTCGGGCGGGAACTTAAAGGCGATGGCCCAGCGCGGCGCGCGGGCGGTAAAGCCCAGATCGAGCTGCTGCTGGAAGCTGTCGACCTTCACGACCACGCCGTCGATGTCGTAATCCAGATCGCCGCGGTGCTCGAGTGCCTGGGCGCAGAACTCGTGGACCTCGGCAGGCGTGGCGCAGCGGGCCACGTTGGGGTTGACGCTAAAGCCGGCGCTGCGCAGCCAATCGAGGAACTCGCGCTGGCTGTGGACATGTAGCGGGTCGGTATCGGCGATGGCGTAGATAAAGGTGGCGAGGTCGCGGCGCGCAGTGACCTTGGGATCCTTTTGACGCAGGGATCCGGCAGCGGCGTTGCGCGGGTTGGCGAAGGGATCGCGGCCCTCGGCATCGGCTTCGTCGTTCAGGCGCACAAAACTACCCTTGGGCATGTAGACCTCGCCGCGGACCTCGATGGCGCGCTCGCGATCGGCGCCCATGTGAGTGAGCGCCGGCTCGGACAGGTGCATGGGCACGTCCTTGATGGTGCGCACGTTGAGCGACACGTCCTCGCCCGTGGTACCGTCGCCGCGCGTGGCTGCGCGCACGAAGGTGCCATTCTGGTAGGTAAGTGCCACGCCCAGGCCGTCGATCTTAAGCTCGCAGGTATAGGTGACGCTGCCGGCACCAAGTGCATCCTCGGTGCGTTGGAGCCATGCGTCGAGCTCGTCCAGATCCATGGCATCGTCCATGGAATACATGCGTGCCATGTGCGTGACCGGCGTAAACTGTTCGCTCACGTAGCCGCCCACGCGCTGGGTATAGCTGTCGGGCGTCACCAGATCGGGATAGGCCGCCTCGATCTCCTGCAGCTCAACGAGCATTTTGTCGAAGGCGGCGTCCGTGATCTCGGGCGCATCGAGCATGTAGTAGCGGTAGGCGTGGTAGTCGAGCTCATGGCGCAGCTCGGCCGCGCGCGCCGCCGCCTTGGCGCGAGCATCGGTCGGTGCAGCGGCATCTGCGCTCGCAGGCGTTTCGGTATCGATGTCCACGCCGTCACCAAACAGGCTCGATTGCTCCATAGCGGCACTCCTTCGCTCGATTTCAAACGGATACAAGAGTACCACCGGTCGCGATGGGGCCGAATAGCGGTCTCAAACCGCACCGAATCGGCAGCCGCCAGACCGGGGGGAGGCCCCACGCCCGCTCCAAATGGTCCGCTTTCCTCCGTCCCCAATGGATCAGTACGAAAAGAGGGGCTGTCCCGTGCATGGCAGGACAGCCCCTCTGGCTTTGATATGTGTGACGTGACTCGTTAGTAACCCTGGCCGTAGCCCTGACCCTGGCCCTGCTGGCCCAGCAGCTCCTCCAGGTACTGGCGCAGCTGCTCGTCGGTGATACCGCCGTTGCCGGTGTCAGTCGAGCTGTCGTCCTGCTGCTGGCTCTGCAACTCCTCGTCAGAGCCCAGCTCAACCGTGACCTTTTTCTCTTCCTTGCCGCGCATGAGTGTGATCTCGACCTTCTCGCCCACCTCGTGGCTGCGCAGCGCGATGATCAGGCCATCGGCGCTCGTGATCTCGTCGTCGCCCAGCTTGGTGATGACGTCGCCCTCCTGAATGCCGGCCTTGGCGGCAGGACCATCCTCAACGACGCTCGCCACATACGCGCCGCTATCGGTGCTCAGCTTGTTGGTGCGGGCGTTGAGCGCATTGACGCTCGAAAGCGTAGCGCCCATGTACGGATGCACCGGCGTCTTGCCGTCGATAATCTGGTCGGCAATGTTCTTGGCGTAGTTAACGGGAATAGCAAAGCCTACGCCCGAGCTGGAGCCCGAGTAGCTCTCGATGAGCGAGTTGATGCCCACGAGCTCGCCGTTGTCATTGACGAGCGCGCCGCCGGAGTTGCCCGGGTTGATGGCGGCATCGGTCTGGATCATGTTGGCATAGATGGTGTTACCGCTGGTAGAACTCATGGCCGTGGAGCGATACAGCGCCGACACAATGCCCGTGGAGACAGACTGCTCGTTGCCGAACGGCGAACCGATGGCCATAACCCACTCGCCCACGTTGAGCTTGGAAGAGTCGCCGATCTCGATCGGCGTGAGCTTGGAGGCGTCGGCGTCCTTGAGCTTGATGACGGCCAGGTCGCTCGAAGCATCGTTGCCCACGAACTCGGCCTCGTAGGTGGTGCCGTCGTCCATGGTCACCACGTACTGGTCGTAACCATCGACCACGTGGTTGTTGGTGAGGATGTGGCCCTCGGTATCGAGCACCACGCCCGAACCGACGCTGCCCGAGTTGTCCGACTCGTCGGCAGACTGCGAAAGCGAGCCATTCTGGCCGCCGCTCGAAGTGGCGGTAATGGAAACCACGGAGGGCAGGGCCTTAGCAGAAACGGCCTCGGCCAGCGTGGTGTCCTCGGAGTCGATCGTGATCTTTTGCGTCGATGAACCCGAAGCACCCGCCGTCACGGCATTCTTTCCGCCGCCAATGTTGAGCGTGCCGCTCATAATGAGCGCGATGACCAGCAGGGCGCCGCAGGCGCAGCCGGCAAGCGCCGTAATAAAGATCGGCAGCTTTTTGGTCTTGGTCTTGACCACCGTGTGTTTGTTTACAACCTGCTGGCCGCCCAGCGGCTTGCCGGTCTGTGTGTCGTAAGCCTGCACGTAGGGAATGTTGCTGTCGGCAGGCGTCGACTCCACCTGCACGCGCGGCTGCTGCTGGGTCTCGCCGGCGTTGCCCGCATCCTGGGGACGCTGGGAATCGTACTCGCTCATAGCTGCGATCCTTTCGTCAAATAACCAAAGGCCCGCCAAACATGTGGCGGGCCATCATTGTTCACGTTGAGTTGTACCCCAATATGCGGGCGAACGTGTATGAGAACGCAATCTTTTAGGAAGGCTTAAGTTCTGCTGCAAACTCGAAAGGGATCCACGCATGCGGCAAAACCACCACAAAGGTGCCTGTCCCCTTTGTGGTGAAAAGCTAGTCCTTAAACAGATAGCCCACGCCACGGACGGTGGTGATGTGCGCCGCAATCTGCGGGCCCACCTTGGAGCGAATGCGTCGGATGTGCACGTCGACGGTGCGCGTGCCGCCGCAGTACTCAAAGCCCCACACGCGGTGCAGCAGTACCTCGCGGCTGTAGGCGCGGTTGGGGTGCGTCGCCAAAAAGCTCAGCAACGAGTACTCCATCAGCGTCAGGTCGATGGGCTCATCATCGAGCGTCACCTGGTAGGTTGCCAGGTTAATCTCAAGGTTGTCGATGTTGAGCACATCGTCGGCGGCGACGGTCTCCTCCTCGCCCATCAGGCGCTGCGCGCGAGCCTTGAGCTCGTTGGGCGTCGCCGTGGGGCATACAAAGTCGGCATGCGCGTGGTTCGGCAGGCGCAGGGTGCCGAGCGCCTCGTCGTCGACGATCACCAGCATGGGAACGCCGCCGCGATCGTCAAGCCACTTGGCAATCTGATCGATGCGGTCGCTGCGGATGCCATCGGAATCGAGGATCAGCAGGTCAAAGTCATGCGCCGCAGTCGGCGAATCGGGGGTTGCCAGGCTCACCTCGACACCCAGGGTAGTCGTCAAGCTGCGGGCAAACTCGTGGAAGCGCGTCGTGCGCGCCATGAACAGGGCACTCTTTTCGGACATATCGGCCTCCAAAGAAATGAGCTCAATCGTACTGGAACAAGCCAGCGCGATTAGGAGTTCGCCAGGTAGTGCTTGATCTCCCACTCGGTGATCGTAGACTCGAACTTATGCCACTCGTCGCGCTTCTTTTTGAGGAAGAAGCTGTGGATGTGCTCGCCGAGGGCATCCTTCATAAACTGCGAGTCCTCAAACACGTCGAGCGCCTCTTTGAGCGAGCGCGGCAGCGGCGTGTAGCCGGCCTCGACCATCTGACGGTCGGTAAGCTTGAGCGTCTCGGCCGTTGCCTCGGGCGGGAGCTCCAGCTTGCGCTCGATGCCGTCCAGACCAGCCGCCAGCGTGACGGCGTTGACCAGGTACGGGTTGGCCATGGGGTCGGGGCTGCGAAGCTCGATGCGCGTGGACAGCTGCTTGCCGGGCTTGTAGACCGGGATGCGGACCATGCTCGCGCGGTTGCGCAGGCCCCACGTGGCGTACTGCGGCACGGAGTCGCCGCCCGTGGTGATGCGCTTGTACGAGTTGACCGTGGGGTTGGTGATGGCGCTAATCTCGCGCGCGTGCGCCAGGATGCCGGCCATGTAGTGCTTGGCGACGTCGGAGAGATGGTACTTCTCGTCGTCCTCTCCCCAAAAGACGTTGTTGCCGTCGTGGTCGAACAGCGACTGGCACAGGAACATAGCGCTGCCATCCTCGCCCGCCAGCGGCTTGGGCATAAAGGAGGCGTGGCAACCGCTCTCGTAGGCCTGCTGCTTAATGATGAGCTTTGCCGTGGTGATGGCGTCGGACATGCTTAAGGCCTCGGCATGGCGCAGGCTCATGCCGTGCTGCGAGCGGCCGGCGGCGTGGAAGGTGTACTCCACGGGCACGGACATCTTCTCGAGCGTGAGGACCGTGTTGCGGCGCAGGTCGCGGGCGGCATCGCTTACCGAAAGGTCAAAGTAGCCCACGTTGTCGAGCGGCTCGGGGGTGTGCTCGTCGGGGAAGTAGTAATACTCCAGCTCGGCGCCCACGTTGAGCAGATAGCCAGCTTTCTCGGCCTTGCGGAACATGCGGCGCAGGGCATCGCGCGGGTCGCCGGCAAACGGCTTGCGATCGGGGGTGCACACGTCGCAGAACACGCGGGCGACGCCGTTGTGGCTCGGGCGCCACGGCAAAATCTGGAAGGTCGAAGCATCGGGAAACGCCAGCATATCGGCTTCCTCGGGCGTGGCAAAGCCCTCGATGGCGGAGCCGTCAAAGCCAATACCCTCCTCAAAAGCGACCTCGAGGTCCTCGGGGCTAATGGCAAAGTTCTTGAGGCGGCCGAGAATGTCGACAAACCACAGACGCACAAAGCGGATGTCGCGCTGCTCTACGGAGCGGAGTACGTAATCGATGTTCTGCTGGTTCATGTCGCTCCCCTTTCTTTCGGGCGGGTTTCGACTGGTCTATATCGCAGATACTATCGCAGAAAAATGTTTCCGCAGGGTTAAAGCGTATCAAGCGCTCAAAAAACGTGTGCGAACAGGCAGTTGCGAACGAGCGGCTAGCGTTCAGATTCGGAGACAATTTGTCTACAGGCTCGTTCCAGCGTAGGGAACTCCATCGTCACCGCATCCCAAACAACCGAGCGGTCGACATTGCCGTAATCATGCGCAAGATAATTTCTCATGCCGACAATTCCACGCCATTCGATTTCGGGATGAAGCCGCTGCGAGCGTTCCGACAATTTGCCCGCTTCTTCCGTCACCCTAAGCGCACACATCAAAAGGGAGTCCGCCAACGCCCTCGTCCGTACGTCATTCGCATGCAGAAACTGGTCCTCGGTGATATCAAAAGCCTTGATGCGCTCGTTCGTTTCGGAGATGGCCTCCAAAACCTCTTGGGCGCGGAGACCGTCTGACTTACGCGCGATCATAAAGGATCACTCCTTCGCGCTCAATTACCGCGGCAAGATCGCCATCAAGATGATCACTAGAGACAAGGTCAACCTGCCTCCCGGTTTCTTTGCGAACCGCCTCGCCAAACGCCGACAACGCGAAAAGACCAAAGCCCTGCTCGCGATCGACTTCGAGACGCAAGTCAATATCACTATCGACATGTGCCTCGCCCCGGGCATACGAACCAAAAAGAATCACGGTTTTGATGGCGGGAATCGTGCTGGCTGCCTCGCGGACGGCGGACTCGATCCGAGCAATATCCAAAATGTCTGCGGCGACGTTTTCGCTCGCAGAGCTTTTACCAAGTGAAGGAACAAACGGCAGAGAGCGCTCGCGCAGCATCTGCCTCATAAACATATTGACCGCAACAGACGAAGTCATACCAAGCTCTTCGCACAGCTCGGCAAATGAGTCTTTAATTGACGAGTCCACTCGCACACTCAGCACAGACGCAGCCATGGATACCTCCTGTATGACATTGTCTATATATTATCATACAGACTAGCGCGAGGTCGAGGCGCGGTGTTCGATGTGGCCGGGGATCTCGATGCGTTTGGGCGCCAGCTTTGCGGCCTCGCCCACGGTGGTGGTAACGACGTCGATGCGCTCGGACAGGCGCTCGACCACGCGCTTGGCGATGGTAAGGGTGTCTTGCGCGGCCGTGGTCACACCGCCAAAGAGCACGTGGTTCCAGGGATAATCGTCAAATGTCGCGATCTTAAGACCAGCCGGCAGCGAGGGACCAAGCTGCGCCAGCGCCTCGGTCAAACGCAGGAAGACCAGGCCGTTGACGGCAATGAGGCCGAGCTTTTTGCCGGCATAGTCGCGGACGGTCTCGTCCAAGCGACCGACGCCCGTGGCGCCCCCGTCGGCCAGGGTGACGACCTCGCCCGCAAGGCCGCGGTGCGAAAGCTCGTCAGTAAAGGCCTTGGCGCGCTCGCGACGGACGGGGCTGTCGTCGCTTGCCTCGGTGAGCAGGCACAGGCGCTCGCTGCCAGCGGCGACCAAGGCGTCTACCAAGCCGGTGACCAGCTCACGGTTGTTAGACGTCACCAAGTCGATGCCGCCGTCGGCAACATCGCGGTCGAGCAGCACAACGGGCAAGCGTCCCGCGGCAGCGGCGATGGCCTCGTCATTACCTCCGCAGGTGTTGACGACCAGGCCGTCCGCGCCGGCATCGATAAGTCTGGTGAGCGACTCTGCTTCCTTAGCGGGATCGTTGCCGCTAATGGCCGTCATAAGCGAGCAGCCGCGCGCGGCGGCGCTGGCGGAAAGTCCTTCGAGCATGGCGCTCGAGAATGGGTTGGCGATGTCGGCCAAGATCACGCCGATGAGATTGGTGCGCGAGCTGCGCAGATTGCGCGCAGCGGCACGCGGGCGATAGCCGGTGCGCTCGATGACCTCGGCAATGCGGGCACGGGTCTCCTCGGTCATTTGCCCGGGGCGGTTGTTGAGATAGCGCGAGACCGTGGCCGGACTCACGCCCGCCTCGACGGCAATGTCCTTGATTCTCATCTGCGCCATAGCGCACCCCGTTTCCCCATTGTCGGCAGCCTGAGCCATTTTAGGCATGTTTTAAAAATCTCGGTTGCAAAACGCTGTAGGTGAGCAGCATCGTTTTTGCGTCTCGAGCAGATGCAATGATGGGCTAGATATTCGAGTCTTTAGGCAGCTCAAAATAGTCGGGATGTAAGGCGATAACCGGGCCCTGCTCCTCGGGCATCAGGTGCAAGTGCGTCTCTGCTAGATAGCTCGCCGCGTCGGTATCGCCCCTCTTAATGGCCTCGAGAATCCGGCGATGCTGCCGACGAATCGGCTCCCAATCCAAATCCTGCGACACCATACGCAACCAGTTGTATCGCTCAAAATGCGTATTGACGCTCTTCATCCAATCCCACAACATATGGCGGCCGGCAATCACAAAACACGTCTCATGGAACAGGTTGTCCAGGTCAAAAAAACGACGCGTTTCGCTATGGTCGAGCGACTCGGACTCGGCAAGAATCTGCTCAAGCCGATGCTTTTGCTCGGGCATGGCAGCAGAGCAGCATTTAATTAGCACGCTTCTCTCGAGTTTCTCGCGCAAGAAACAGGCGTTCTCAGCGCGCTCCATGCTGATTTTTGAGACATAGGTGCCGCTTTTGGGACGCGTTTCCACCAGCTCCTGCTCACGCAGGCGCACAAAGGACTCGCGAATGGGCGTGCGCCCGATTCCCGTCTCCTTTTCCAGACCAATCGCCGAAAGGCGCGTGCCGGGCCTGAGCTCGGCATAGATGATCTTGGAGCGCAATGCGTTGTATGCCTGATCTTGCAGGCTCTGATAATGCTGGTGTTGTTCCATAAAGCCCTCGGATGAAGCCCACGGTTTGTCGAATATCACCCGTAATACTATCGCATCCCCTATCTCCTCAGTTGCGGTGAAATAGGGCGCGCTCGCATCGCCAGGATCACAAGAGCAAGCGGCGGCATCCCGAAATCCGGGACGCCGCCGCTGTTTTGCTATCGGATGGCGCAGAGACACCTGTCCCCCACGCACAAAGGGTTGACTAGAGCTCGCAGGCAACCTTGTAGCCATCGCCGATGGCATCGCGGATGTTGCCGCACTTGTTGGCGTCACCCAGCACGTGGGTGGTAACTCCGGCAGCGGCAAGGTCGTCGGCAAGCTTGGTGTTGGGACGATAGCCCATGGCAAGCACCAGCGTATCGACACCGGTGATGGTGTGGACCTCGCCGTCCTTCTCGTAACTGATAGTGTCCTCGGTAATCTCGGTCACCTTGGCCTCGGTCAACACGTGGACGCCCTTGGAGAGCATGCGCGTGATAAGCACCGCGCGACCGGCACCGCCCTCGTTAGCGGCAAGCGTCTTGGTCATCTCGATGACGGTAACATCGCGGTTGGCCGGCGACAGATCGTTGACCAGCGGGGCCAGGTAATCGGCCGTCTCGCAGCCAACGGTGCCGCCGCCCACGATGACGATCTTCTTGCCCGGGAAAGCCTTGCCACCCAGTAGGTCGTCAGCCGTCATAACCTGCTTAAAGCCCTGCATGAAGGCCGGAGCGATGGGCTCGGCGCCATAAGCTAGGACAACCTCGTAGCCTGCGTAGTCGCGCTGAATGTCCTCGGCAGTAAGCTCGGTGCCAAAGACGCACTTCACGCCGGCCTCGGCCAGGCGACGGTACTGATACTTGATCACGCGGGTGAGTTCCTGCTTTGCCGGCGGAACGGCCGCGATACGCATCTCGCCGCCCGGCTCGTCCTGCTTATCCACGAGCACCACGTTGTGGCCGCGCTTGGCGGCAATGTAGGCTGCCTCCATGCCCGCGGGACCGGCGCCCACAACCAGTACGTTCTTGGCCTCGGCGGCAGGCTCGTAGCCGGCCTCGTCGCGCTCCACGTCCGGGTTGACGGTGCAGGAGATGCGCTTGCCAAACATAATGCCGTTCAAGCAGCGCAGGCAGCCAATGCAGGGGCGGATGTCGTCGGCGTTGCCGGCAGCGGCCTTGTTGCAGAACTCGGCATCGCACAGATTGGCGCGGCCCATCATGCAGATGTCGGCGGCACCGTCCTCGATCAGCTCCTCGGCAATCCAGGCCTCGTTAATGCGGCCGACGGTGGCGACGGGAATGTTGACGTGCTTTTTGATCTCGCGCGAGCAGGCGGCGTGCGAGGCCTGCTGGGTACCGGCGGCGGGAATTGCGGAGCCGCGCTTGATGGTGGTGCCGCCCGACACATGAATCATGTCGACGCCGGCCTTCTCCAGACGACGCGAGACATAAATCATGTCGTTGAGGGTCAGGCCGCCATCGGTGTACTCATCGCCCGAGATGCGGACGTCGATGATAAAGTCCTTGCCGCAGCGCTCACGAATCTCGGCGATGACCTCGAGCAGGAAGCGCATACGGGCGTCGAGCGAGCCGCCGTACTCGTCGGTGCGCTTGTTGTAGAGCGGAGTCAAAAAGCCGCCGAGCATGCCGTGGGCGTGCGCCGCATGGACTTCGACGCCATCGACGCCAGCCTTCTGCATACGCACGGCAGCGTCGCCAAATTGGTGCGTAAGCTCGTGAATCTCATCGACCGTGATGGGGCGCGGTGCCTCGCGGGCATAAGACGGGCCCACAAAGGACGGAGCAATCAGGCGCGGTGTGCCCGGGATGTTAAAGGCCATGTAGGCGGGGTGGAAGAGCTGCGGCATGATCTTGCAGCCGTACTCGTGGACGGCCGTGGCGAGCTTTTCCCAACCGGGGATAAACGTGTCGTCGTAGCAGCACATGTCACCTGGCAGATAGGTATAGGTGGGCTCGACCGTCACGACCTCGGTAATGATGAGGCCAACGCCGCCCTTGGCGCGGGCACGGTAATGATCGACCAAATCGTCGGTCACATAGCCATGATCGGCCAGGTTCGTGGACACCGGCGGCATAAAGACGCGGTTCTTGACCTCGGTCGTACCGACCTTGATTGGGCTAAAGAGCATCGGGTAGGCGGATGACTCCATACAGGGCTCCTTTCGTTTGGGCCGCTCGGCGGCAGTTGCTAACGTACCTATCGTATCAGTATCCGCCGCATTCGCACTCGCTCGCACTCCCCACCTTCAATCCCGACCCTCACAAAAAAGTTGCGGTAGAATACGAAGTAGATGAGGCTTTTGACAGGCAAAACAGTCCGTATTTCACCGCAACTGATGGGCGGGGTGGAATTGAGGGCTCAGATAGTCAGTCACGCCCTCATCCGCCACTCCCTCACCTACAGCGCGCCGTCCAGCATAAGGTTCACCTTGAGCACGTTGACCGTGGGCTCGCCGAAGACGCCCAGGAATCGGCCTTTGGTGCACTGGGCGATGATCTCGCGCACCTCACCTTCGCTCTTGCCCGTGGCCTTGGCAAGGCGCGGGACCTGGTACTCGGCGGCATCCGGAGAGATCTCCGGGTCGAGGCCGGACCCCGAACACGTCACCAGGTCGACGGGCACAGCGTCCATATCGGCATCGGGGTTAGCGGCGCGGATCTTCTCGACGCGCGCGTCCACAAGCTGTCGGTACTCCTCACTCGCCGGAGACAAATTGGACGGAGCGCCGTAGGCCATGGGCTCGCCGTCGTCGCCTTCGACAATTGACACGTTCTGGATGCGGCCCCACATATGGCCCTCATCCTCGAAGTTCTGGCCGATGAGCTCGGAGCCCACAACCTTGCCGTCGACCTTGATGAGCGAACCGTTCGCCTGGTACGGAAACGCAAGCTGCGCGATGCCGGTCACGACGAGCGTATAGCCCAGGCCGCAGACAACGGTAAACAGCGCGAACACGCCCAGTGCGCGCGATGCAACACCTTTGAACATACAAACCTCCACTTACATAATGCCGCAGAACGCGAGCAGCATGTCGATGAGCTTGATGAATACGAACGGGGCAACGATGCCGCCCAGACCCCACACGAGCAGGTTGTGGGTCAGCAGCTGTCCGGACGGTACCTCGCGGTACTTAACGCCCTTCAGCGCAGCCGGGATCAGCGCGACGATAACGAGCGCGTTATAGATGATGGCCGAAAGAACCGCGGACAGCGGGCTTGCCAGACCGAGGATGTTGAGCGCGCCAAGGCCCGGGTAGATCGGCGAAAACAGGGCCGGGATGATAGCGAAGTACTTCGCCATGTCGTTGGCCACCGAGAAGGTCGTAAGTGAACCGCGGGTCATGAGCAGCTGCTTGCCGATACGCACGACCTCGATGAGCTTGGTAGGGCTGGAGTCGAGGTCGACCATGTTGCCGGCCTCCTTGGCAGCCTGGGTGCCCGTGTTCATGGCCACGGCGACGTCGGCCTGGGCCAGAGCGGGCGCGTCGTTGGTGCCGTCGCCGGTCATGGCGACCAGGTGGCCCTCACGCTGGAACTCGCGGATCTTCTCGAGCTTGCCTTCAGGGGTGGCCTCGGCCAGGAAGTCGTCAACGCCGGCCTCGGCGGCGATTGCCGCGGCGGTGAGCGGGTTGTCGCCCGTCACCATGATGGTCTTGATGCCCATCTTACGCAGGTCGGCGAACTTCTCCTTAACGCCGGACTTGATGATGTCCTTAAGGTACACAACGCCCAGCACGCGGCAGTTCTTGGTCACGACCAGCGGGGTGCCGCCGGCCTTGGCGATACGCTCGACGGCCTCGTCGCACTCCTGGGAGAACACGCCGCCGGCTGCCTCCACATAGGTGCGCACGGAATCGGCAGCGCCCTTGCGGATCTCATTGCCCTCGTAGTTCACACCGGACATGCGGGTCGCCGCGGTGAAGGGGATGAACTCCATACCCTTATCCTCGAGCGTGCGGCCGCGCAGACCGAACTGCTCCTTGGCGAGCACGACGATGGAACGGCCTTCGGGGGTCTCGTCGGCCAGCGAGGAAAGCTGGGCGGCATCGGCCAGCTCCGCGGGATCGATGCCGTCGACCGGGATGAACTCGGCGGCTTGGCGGTTACCCAGGGTGATGGTGCCGGTCTTGTCGAGCATGAGGATGTCGACGTCGCCGGCGGCCTCGATGGCGCGACCGGACATGGCCAGCACGTTGGCCTCGTTCAGACGGCTCATGCCGGCGATGCCGATGGCGGAAAGAAGGGCACCGATGGTAGTGGGAGCCAGGCACACGAGCAGCGCCACGAGCGTGGTCACGGCCGTGGGGTTGTCTATGTCGTTAAGACCGACCGAGAGGCAGGAGTAACAATACAGGGCCAGCGTGACCAGGATAAAGACGATGGAGAGGGCCACCAGGAAGATCTCCAGAGCGATCTCGTTAGGGGTCTTCTTGCGCGCGGCACCCTCGACCATCGCGATCATCTTGTCCAGGAAGCTCTGGCCGGGCTCACTGGAGATCTTGACGATGATCCAGTCGGACAGCACCGTGGTACCGCCGGTAACGGCAGAGCGGTCGCCGCCGGCCTCGCGGACTACGGGGGCGGACTCGCCGGTGATGGCGGACTCGTCAACGGCGCCGTCGCCGGGAATCTGCTCGCCGGCGCGTACGATCACCAGGTCGCCGCGCGTGAGCTCGGTGCCGGAAACGACGGTGAAGTGCTCCTTGTCCTCAACGGACTCGATGCGATGGGCCTCGACATCCTTCTTGGCCGCACGCAGGGAATCGGCCTGGGCCTTACCGCGGCCCTCGGCAAGCGCCTCGGCGAAGTTCGAGAACAGGTCGGTGAGCCACAGAATGACCGCGATGGCGACCACATAGTAGGTGGGCACACCCGCGTCCTGCACACCGAAAATGGAAGCGACGGCCAGGACGGAGGTCATGACGGCGGAAAGCCACACCAGGAACATGACCGGGTTTTGAATCTGGACGCGAGGATCCAGCTTGGCAAACGAGTCGCGGACCGCGCGGCCCATCATGTCTTTTTGCATAGTCATAAATCTGCGCCCTCCTTTACGCAATCATCTGGAAGAACTCGGCAACGGGGCCAAGCGCCAGGGCCGGGAAGAAGCTCAGGGCACCGATCAGCAGAACGATGAACACGAGCAGGAATACGAACATGCCGTTGGTGGTAGACAGGGTACCGGCGCTCTCGGCGACCTTACCCTTCTTGGCCAGCGAGCCGGCGATAGCCAGCGTACCGATGATGGGCATGAAGCGGGCGAACAGCATCTCGAGGCCGAGCATGACGTTGATCCAGGGAATGTTGCAGTTCATGCCTGCAAACGCCGAGCCGTTGTTGCCGCCGCATGAGGTGAAGGCATACAGCACCTCGGAGAAGCCGTGCGCGCCACCGTTGTTGAGCTGGTCGGCAAGACCGGGCACCATGCAGGCGATGGCCGAGCACACCAGAATGGCAAACGGAGTTGCCAAGCACAGGACAACCGCCCAGCGCATCTCGCCCGGCTCGATCTTCTTGCCCAGGAAC
Source organism: uncultured Collinsella sp. (assembly GCA_902476475.1). GTDB lineage: Bacteria > Actinomycetota > Coriobacteriia > Coriobacteriales > Coriobacteriaceae > Collinsella. Next base: position 25,101 of record CABSDO010000006.1, read on the forward strand.
TCAGGCGTGCGTCCGACCATGAGGCCGGCGATGAACACTGTGAGGATGGCGAAGCCGATCATGCCGTACAGGCCGCAGCCCACGCCGCCGAAGACGACCTCGCCCAGAGCAATCTGGAGCATCTGGACAAAACCGCCCAGCGGGGTGTAGGAGTCGTGCATGGAGTTAACCGAGCCGTTGGAAGCAGCCGTCGTGAAAGCGGACCAGGTGGAAGAGGAGGCGATACCGAAACGGCTCTCCTTGCCCTCCATGTTGCCGCCGGCCTGGCCGTCGGTCATCTCGATATTGACCGCTCCGCCATCGGCCAGCTGCGGGGTGCCCGCATGCTCGTTGACGGCGATGATGCCGGTGAAGATCACCAGCAGGATGAACATGGCGGCAAAGATGGCCTTGCCCTGCTTGGTGTTCTTGACGCCGATACCGAAGGTGAAGCAACAGGCGGCCGGGATCAGCAGCAGGCTGGTCATCTCGATGATGTTGGTGAAGGCACTGGGGTTCTCATACGGATGGGCGGAGTTCACGCCGAAGAAGCCGCCTCCGTTGGTGCCGGACTGCTTGATGGCAACCTGGGGAGCCGCGGGACCCTGGGGCAGGAACTGCTCGGTGACCACGCGCGCGCCCTCGACAACCTTGCCGTCGACCTTGACCGTGTCGCCCTCGATCTGGGCGCCGTCGATGACGCTCCAGCCGCCGTCTGCATTAGGCTGAACAGCGACGGGCTCTACGAGCTCAGCCTTCTGAGCCGGCTGGAAGTTGGAGATGACGCCACCGGCGGCCAGGCAGATGCCGAACACGAGGTTCAGCGGGATGAGCACATACAGGACGGTGCGGGTGAGGTCGACCCAGAAGGAACCCAGACCCTGCTCCTTGACCTGACGGAAACCGCGGATGAGCGCGAACATGACCGCAATACCGGTGCCGGCGGACAAGAAGTTTTGCACGGTGAGGCCCATGAACTGCACAAAGTAGGACAGGGTGGTCTCACCGGAATAGGACTGCCAGTTGGTGTTGGTTATGAAGGAAGCAGCCGTATTGAACGACAGGTCCCATGACACACCCGGCAGGTGCTGGGGATTGCCTGGCAAGAAGGACTGAAACACCTGGAGTGCCACAAGAGCCACGAGGCCGATCCCCGAAAAGACCAGCACGCTCGCCAGATAGCGCCTACACCCCATCTGCTCTGCCGCGTCGATGCGAAGCAGACGATAGACGCCACGCTCCACAGGAGCAATCACAGGCGACAGGAACGTATGCTCACCATCCATGATATGGGCCATGAACCGACCGAGCGGAACGGCCAGGACGACGAGCACGGCAAAGTACAAGATGTACTGAATCGCAGCGTCCATAGTTTACGAATCACTCCTCATCAGAATGTAGATGTAATAGATAAGGAGTCCAATGCAGACGACTCCGATGATGGGAATGAGGATGTCCATTTACCGCCCCTTTCACGCGCGGTCCGATGTCTCGGACGCCTGCTCTCGCAAGCGTCTGGGGACAGTAAACGCTTCTAGGGATTAAAGAGGCGTGAGGGCCGGGGCTCACGTCCTTAAGATGCCGTAAAGATGCAGGTAGAAAGCACTATTGCGGCTGCAGTGCGCCTATACTCGACCTCGCGAGCATACAGTGGCGTCCTCACCGCGTATGCACGCATGGACAACGTTTCAGAAAGGCTACGCTATGCAGCGCGACGCATCGGACACTCGCGTCAATCCAGACCTCATCCTCAAGGCAATTGAGAAAGACGAGGCCGCCGATGACGCTCGGACCAGCCGGGGGCACCTCAAGATTTTCTTTGGCTACGCTGCTGGCGCAGGCAAAACCTATGCGATGCTTCAGGCCGCCCACGCCGCCGAGCGGCGAGGTGTCGACGTCGTCGCGGGATACATCGAGCCGCACGAACGTCCGGCAACTGCCCATCTTGCACAAGGGCTTGAGAACGTGCCCTGTAAACTCATCGAGCACAACGGCATTGCGCTCAGCGAGTTCGATCTAGATGCGGCTATCGAACGCGCCCCTCAGCTCATCCTTGTCGACGAGCTCGCCCATACGAATGCGCCGGGGTCTCGCCACGACAAACGCTATCAAGACGTCGAGGAACTTCTACATGCGGGCATCGACGTCTATACGACCGTGAACGTTCAGCATATCGAGAGCCTAAACGACATGGTTGCATCCATCACCGGCGTTGTCGTGAGCGAACGAATCCCCGACCGTATCTTCGATGATGCCGACCAGGTCGAGCTCGTCGACATAGAGCCCGAAGACCTACTTGAGCGCCTTCGCGCCGGCCTCGTCTACCGTCCCGCACAAGCCGACCAAGCGCAACAGCATTTTTTTACCGTCGAAAACCTCACCGCACTCCGAGAAATCGCGCTGCGCCGCTGCGCCGATCGCACCGGCCACCTCACAGACGCCGCACGCGTGCTGGGAAACCGTGACTACTACACCAAGGAGCGTATCTTAGTCTGTGTCTCCCCGGCGCCGACCAATCCCCGCATCGTCCGTGCCGCCGCACGCATGGCGAAAGCGTTTCGCAGCGAGCTCGTCGCCCTGTTCGTAGAGAGCCCGCGCACGCAAGCCATGAGCGATGATGAGCGGGCCAAGCTTGCAGCCAATATCGCCCTAGCCGAGCAGATCGGAGCACATATGGAAACCGTCTATGGCGACGACGTCGCGTTTCAGATCTCCGAGTTCGCGCGCCTGTCGGGTATTTCGAAGATCGTCATGGGGCGCACGGGCGAGCACAGCAGCGTCCGTCAGGCCCTCTTTGGCCGCAAATCTCTCGTAGAACAGCTCATAACATTCGCCCCGAACCTCGACATTTACATCATTCCAGACCAGTCGACTCCGCCCTCCCGACCCAAAGGACGCCGCCATGCGCTCGCCCTGCAGCCGCCCAGCAGCCGAAACGTGCTCCGCACGCTGGCCCTCTCTCTTGTCGCCACGGCGATCGGCACGGCTTTCCGCCATCTGGGATTTGCCGATTCCAGCATCATATCCCTCTATATCCTCACGGCCCTGCTGACCGCCGTCACCACGACGGGGCGTATCTGCACGATCGTATCGAGCGTGCTCTCTGTAGTGCTTTACAACTTCTGCTTCGTCACGCCTCTGTTTTCGCTCGCCAGCTACGACCGAAGCTATCTGGTCACGTTCGGCATCATGTTCGCTACCGCTATGGTCGCCGGCGAGTTAACTGCGCGCATCGCCGACAATGCCCGTACCTCCGCCGAGAACGCATTCAAAACGCGCGTACTCCTCGAAACGAACCAGCTCTTACAGCAAGCCCATAGCGCGGAGGAGTGCGCCCGCGTCGCCATGAACCAACTCGTCAAACTGCTAAAACTCGACGTGGTCTTCTACCCCGCCGAACACGGCACGCTCGGCAAGGCGCTCTATGAGTCCGCTGGCACCGAAAACCGATCCGCGTCGCTGCTCACCGACTACGAGCGCGCCGTTGCAACCTGGACCTTCACCAACAACAAGCGCGCGGGCGCAAGCACGCGGACCCTGCCTGAGGCGCGCTGTCTCTACCTCGCGGTTCGCACCGGCGACAAGGTATTCGGTGTCATCGGCATCGCCCTGGAGGGGCGCGAGACCGAAGCCTTCGAGCATTCGATCGTCCTATCTATCGTAGGTGAATGCGCCTTGGCGCTCGAAAGTGACCGAGCGGCGCAAGAGCGCGAAGAGGCTGCGGTCTTGGCGAAAAACGAGCAGCTGCGTGCCAACCTTTTGCGCTCCATCGGCCACGATTTGAGGACACCCCTCACGGCTATATCCGGATCTGCGGCAATCCTTCGGAAGAGGCTCAGCCTCGAACAACGCTGCGATCTTGCCGATGCCATCTACGATGACTCCCTCTGGCTTATCGATACCGTGGAGAACCTCCTCGCCATCACACGCGTCGAGGACGGCACCATTCGCCTCAACCTCACATCCGAGCTCATCGACGAGGTCATCGAGGCCGCCCTCAGCCATGTCGCCCAAGCATCGCATGGACATGCCGTCACCATCGAGCACACTGACGACATCCTGCTGGTACGCGTCGACGTCCATCTCATCATGCAGGTGCTTACGAATCTCATCATGAACGCCTTCAAATACACGCCCGAGGACTCGACTGTCACCGTCAGCGCACGTCGCGAGGGCGCGTTCGTCGTGGTGGACGTCGCAGACGATGGGCCGGGTGTGGCAGACTGCGACAAGCCTCATATCTTTGAGCGCTTCTTTACCTCAGGCAATACGCGGCCCGTGGATTCGCGTCGAAGCATCGGCCTTGGGCTGTCGCTCTGCCGCTCCATCGTGGAGGCGCATGGCGGCGTCATCGAAGTTCGCGACAACCACCCCCATGGGGCCGTCTTCCGTTTTACCCTGCCCGCTGAGGAGATCGAGATTCATGAATAATGCCGCTAAGCCACGCATCCTCCTGGTCGAAGATGACCTGACCGTTCAAAACCTCGTTTCGACCGCGCTTGACCTCCACGGCTATGTCGTGAGCAAGGTTTGCAACGGCCAGGCCGCCATCATGGATGCGGTGTCGCACGGCCCCAGCCTCATCATGCTCGACCTCGGCCTTCCCGACATTGACGGTATCGAGGTCATCACGAAGATCCGAAGCTGGTCGGCAGTCCCCATTATCGTCATTTCGGCGCGCACCGAAGATTCCGACAAGATTGCAGCACTTGACGCAGGGGCAGACGACTACCTCACCAAGCCCTTTTCTGTGGATGAGTTGCTCGCGCGCGTCCGCGCGAATTTGAGGCGCTCCTTGATGGCGTCGAGCGAGTCGACAGAAGCGAGCACGTTCGACAACGGTCCGCTGCATATCGACTACGCCGCGGGATACGCGACGAAAGACGGACGCGAGCTCTCGCTCACCCCAACCGAGTACAAATTGCTCGTCCTTCTGGCGAAAAACGTCGACAAGGTGCTCACCCACACCTTCATCACCCGCGAGATATGGGGCACGAGCTGGGACAGCGATCTGGCGAGCCTGCGCGTGTTCATGCGCACCCTGCGCAAGAAGATCGAGGCAGACCCCTCTCATCCCAAGATGATTCAGACGCACATGGGTGTCGGGTACCGCATGCAGCGTCTCTAGCCCACCCCACAAAAAGTTGCGGTGGAATACGGAGTAGATAAGGCCTTTGACAGCCAAAACAGTCCGTATTTCACCGCAACTGATTTAACGATGCCCAAAATTACTCTTCAACTCGCCGCGCTCGCGTCCAAATGCGCAAGGTGCCCCGCGAACGAATGCCCGCGGGGCACTTGGATGTCTGGGCCCTACTTGATACCGCGGCCCAAGTCTTCGGCGATTTTGTCCACACCCTTAAGTGCGGCGCACGTCTTTTTGTTGGAGCAATGCCCCGTGCAAACGCCACCCTGAGCGCAGTCGGCGCAGCTGCCCTTGCGGTAGATGCGCACGCATACCGCGACAAACGCAATACCGATAACAGCCAGTACAACAATATCGATAGGTGCCATAGCAAGCCTCCTCTAGTTAGCCACCACTTACTTTACCCCATTCTCTACCTACCAAAAAGGGACAGGTTTATTTTGGTTGGTTTTATCTGCGGAAACGCCACATCTCCCCTACCAAAAAGCCCGAGTGTCGCTGGGACACCCGGGCTTTCGGAAAGGGGTTAATCCTTATTCGGACTTAAGCGGAAACTGCGGCGGAAGCAGTGTTGGTCTCGTTCTCGTCGGTCCAAGCGTGCTTGGGCATGGGACGGAAAATCTGGAAGAGCATCGCGACCAGCAGCACGATAGCCACAACCGTCCAGATACCAAACTGCCCAAGGACAAGCAGGTTATAGAACTGGTTGATGAACAGGCCGATGACCCAAGCGAAAGCGCACTCGTAGCCGATGGCAATAGCGGTCCACTTGCCAGAGTCCATCTGGTTGCGGATGGTGCCAATGGCGGCAAAGCACGGAGCGCACAGCAGGTTGAAGGCGCCGAAGGCCACGCAAGCGCCCATGGTGGGGAACATGCCGGCAAACGCGGTCCACAGGCTCGGGTCGGTCTCGCCCGCGTCGGCGACGGACAGCAGCGAGCCGGCGGTGGCGACGACGTTCTCCTTGGCGACGAGGCCAGAGACAGTCAGCGCGGTGGCCTGCCAGGTGCTAAAGCCGAGCGGGGCGAAGATCCAAGCGACCAGGTTGCCCAGCATGGCAAGCACGGAGTAGTCCATAAACTCCTCGGGGATGCCGTCCATCGCGGGCAGGAAGCCAAAGGAACCGTTATAGCTACCAAAGTTGGAGAGGAACCAAACGACGACGGTGGACGCAAAGATGACCGTGCCGGCCTTCTTGATAAAGGCCCAGCAGCGCTCCCACACGTGCAGCGCCCAGGAACGGATCGCCGGGAAGTGGTAGGCAGGAAGCTCCATGACAAACGGGGTCGGACGGCCGGCGAAGAGCTTGGTCTTCTTGAGCATGAGGCCCGAGGCGATGACGGCAAAGACGCCCAGGAAGTAGAAAAGCGGGCTGATCCATGCGGCCGTGGTGGAAGAATCGCCAATGATGGAGCCCATGAGCAGGGCGATGATCGGCAGCTTGGCGCCGCAGGGGATGAACGTGGTGGTCATGACCGTCATGCGGCGGTCCTTCTCGTTCTCGATGGTCTTGGTGGCCATGACGCCGGGGACGCCGCAGCCCGAGGACACGAGCATGGGGATGAACGACTTACCGGACAGGCCAAAGCGGCGGAACACGCGGTCCATGATAAAGGCGACGCGGGCCATGTAGCCGCAGTCCTCCAGGAAGGACAGCATCACGAACAGCAGGAACATCTGCGGCACAAAGCCGAAGATGGCGCCCAGGCCGCCAACGATGCCGTCGCAGACCAGCGAATCGACCAGGCCACCGTCCTCGGTGCCACCCGCCACGAGGGCATCGTGCACCATGGTGGTGATACCCGGGACATAGGGGCCGTACTGTGCCGGGTCGACCGAGTCGGCGTTGTCACCCGCGGCCTCGACGGCAGCGTCGTAGGCGTCGCGACCCTGGCCGAGCACATACCAGCCGTCGGTGCCGAAGAGCTGGTCGTTGGTGAAGTCCGTCACCGTGCCACCCAAGGTGGAAACGGCGATGTAGTACACGCAGAACATGATGACCACAAAGATCGGCAGGCCCAGGATACGGTTGGTAACCACACGGTCGATCTTCTCGGAGGTGCTCATCTTGGCAGGAGCCTTGGTGAGGCACTCGTCGATGATGTGGGCAATGACGCCGTAGCGCTCGCCGGTGATGATGGACTCGGCGTCATCGTCGCAGTCCTGCTCGCACTGAACGACCAGCTCTTCGACGCGAGCGGCCTTCTCCTTGGTGAGGTTGATGAGCTTGCAGGCGTCCGCATCGCGCTCGAACAGCTTGACGGCATAGTAGCGGCGCTTGTTGGCGGGGACGCTTGCCGGCAGGTTGTTCTCGATGTGGTCCAGAACGTCCTCGATGGAGGAGTCGAACTTGTGCTCCGGCACCTGGCCCTTGGAAGCAGCGGACTTCTTAACCTGCTCGAAGAGCTCCTTGATGCCCTTGTTCTTAAGGGCCGAGATCATCATGACCGGGCAGCCGAGCTTCTTGGAGAGCTTGTCCGTGTCGATCTTGTCGCCGTTCTTCTCGACCAGGTCGGCCATGTTGAGGGCGACGACCACGGGCAGGCCGGTCTCGATAACCTGAAGCGCCAGGTACAGGTTGCGCTCGAGGTTGGTGGCGTCGACCACCTGGACGACAACATCGGGCTCGCCGCTCATGAGGTAATCGCGCGAGCATTGCTCCTCAGGGCTGTAGGGGGAAAGCGAGTAGATGCCGGGGAGGTCCGTGATGGTAACGTTCTTGTCGCTTAGGAGCTTGGCTTCCTTTTTCTCAACCGTGACGCCGGGCCAGTTGCCAACGTAGCCGTTGGCGCCGGTGATCAGGTTGAAAAGCGTGGTCTTGCCGCAGTTGGGGTTACCCGCCAGCGCGACATGGATCTGAGAATCCGCCATTCAATCCTTCTTCCTTGTGTGCCCGCGCTGCTTTCTCCGCGCGGGCTGGATAATGTGCTTCAAAGTTGCTGCATTAAGTTAGAAATACCTAACTTTACCTGCAGAAATACACGCCGCGAGTCCTTACTGGACCTCGACGACGGCAGCCTCCTCCTTGCGGATGGAAAGCTCGTAGCCGCGCACGTTGATCTCGACCGGATCACCGAGCGGCGCGACCTTCACGACCTTGAACGAAGTGCCCTTGATGAGCCCCAAGTCCATAAGGTGGCGGCGAAGCGCACCCTCACCGTGAAGCTTGACGATGGTAGAGCTCTCGCCCACCTTAACGTCACCCAACGTCTTCATCCTCTTGTCCCCCTTTCGGTTTTTATGAAATGCTGCTGACTAACCGACGGTCATGATGTGCATGGCAACCTTGGAATCGATGCCAAAGCGTGCGCCCAGCACCGTGACGATGATATTGGCACCACTCGAGCTCACCACGTGGATTTCGTTGCCCTCGACAAAGCCGAGGTCCTTGAGGTGGTGTTTCATGTCCTCATTGCCCTTTACACGAGACACGCGCACGGTTTCGCCCGCTTTTACCATCGAAAGCGGCATTGCCGGCATCTGCGGTCCGCAAGACATGAGTTGCTCCTAACGTCAGTTCGTCCTCAACATCGACGCGTAAAAAGTTAACCACGTCTATGTTCGCTATAGTAAACTAGCACGTGGTTAACTTTTTGGAAAGGGTCCCCATTCAGATTTCGAAAAAGTTTCCTATACGAAACAAAGGCACCGCAAAGACCGTCTCTTTGCAGTGCCTATTGATACCAATTTATGCAACAGAGGGGACTGCCCCTTTGTCACATTGTTGAGGTTAAAGCGAGAGATTTCTGATCGACGTGACGCAGGAGGCCTCATCCACACCCGAAACGCGGAACACGACGTCTTCGCCACATTCGCCGCAGAGTGCCATGAGCCCTATAACATCGCGGCCATCCGTGTGGCGATTGCCGATACTGACTGACACGTCGCTACGATGTTTGGCAATGATGTCGTAAAGCAGCGCAACCGGGCGGGCATGTAATCCCAACGGATCTTTAATCGTCTTTGTAAACTCGACCATGTCCCCTCCCGCGGCATCGCACATTCGGCCGGCAAACCCAGCCACGTGGTAGTTATTGTACGTTACCGGCGCACCCCCGTCCCATAAAAAACGAGGGAAGGCGCGCGTCCTTCCCTCGTTGCGGGCAATATGTAGCCGTTCGCCTACATCAGGCGCAGGCTGACGTCCTTGAGCTGGGCGCCAGAAACGGCACTCGGAGCGCCCGACATAAGGTCGGAGCCGCTGGCCGTCTTGGGGAACGCCATGACGTCGCGGATGGAGTCGGAACCGGTGAGCAGCATGCACACGCGATCCAGGCCCAGAGCGAAACCGCCCATCGGGGGTGCACCAAACTTGAGCGCCTCCATGAGGAAGCCGAACTGAGACTCGGCGCGCTCCTCGGTAAAGCCCAGAAGCTTGAGCATGGACATCTGCATCTCGGCATTGTGGATACGCATACCGCCGCCACCGGCCTCAAAGCCGTCCATGACAAAGTCGTAGGTGCACGAACCGGCTGCCAGCGGATCGGCCTCGATCTTAGCGATGTCGGTCTCGGTCGGCAGGGTAAAGGGCTGGTGCTCGGCAGCATAGGCCTTGCGGTCCTCATCCCAGTGGAACAGCGGGAAGTTGACGACCCACAGGAAGTCGTGGCCCTCGCGCTTGATCTCGAGTGCGTTGGCCATGTGAGAACGCATGCCGCCCAGGCTCTCGTCGGCGAGCAGGCGCGGGCCGGCGGCGAACATCACAAGGTCGCCGGGCTCGACGTCCATGCGCTCGCGCAGAGCCGCCATCTCCTCGTCCGAGAAGAACTTGACGATGGGGCTGTTGATGGAACCGTCCTCGCGGAAGGCGATCCAGGCCAGACCCTTGGCGCCAAACGTGGAGGCCACGCCGGCAAGCTTATCGATCTTGGCACGTGCCCAGGCACCGGCGCCCTTGGCGTTGATGGCCTTGACGACAGAGCCCTCCTCGTTTGCGGCGGTCGCAAAGACCTTGAACTTAGAGTTGGCAAAGATGTCGGTCAGGTCGACCAGGTGCATGCCATAGCGGGTGTCGGGCTTGTCGGAGCCATAGGTGTCCATGGCCTCCCAGTAGTCCATGCGACGCAGCGGCGTGGGCATCTCGACACCCATGCGGCCGAAGGCGTCGGCCAGGACCTCCTCGAGCGCGCTCATGACATCGTTCTGGTCCACGAAGGACATCTCGATATCGACCTGGGTGAACTCGGGCTGACGGTCGGCGCGCAGGTCCTCGTCGCGGAAGCACTTGGCAACCTGGTAGTAGCGCTCAACACCACCGACCATGAGCAGCTGCTTCAGGAGCTGCGGGGACTGCGGCAGGGCGTAGAAGTTGCCCGGCTGAATACGGCTGGGGACGATGAAGTCGCGGGCACCCTCGGGCGTGGACTTAAACAGGGAGGGCGTCTCGACCTCCATGAACTCACGGTTGTGCAGCGCCTCGCGAATGGCAAAGGTAAAGTCGGAGCGCAGCTTGAGGTTAGCCATCATCTCGGGACGGCGGAGGTCCAGATAGCGATAGCGCAGACGGGTGTCCTCGCTGGTCTCGATGCCGTCCTCGATCTGGAACGGCGGAGTGACGGACGTGTTGAGCACCTCGGCATGGTCGGTCAGGACCTCGATCTCGCCGGTCGCGAGCTTGGTGTTGGTGGTCTCCTCGCCACGAGCGCGCACGACGCCGTGGATCTTGATGGGCCACTCGGGACGCATGGTCTCGGCGATCTTAAAGGCGTCGCCGTCGGAGTGCTCGGGGTCGAAGGTGAGCTGCGTGATGCCCTCGCGGTCGCGAAGGTCGCAGAAGATAAGGCCGCCGTGGTCACGGCGACGGCTCACCCAACCGGTGAGGGTGACCTCTTCGCCCACGTTCTCGAAGCGAAGCTCGCCGCAGGTACGGGTGTGCATGGAATGCTCATCGATGGGACGGGTCTGGCTCATACCAGTGATCCTCCTTTATGGATCTGTGCCGCCCCGTGTCGTTCCGGGCGGCGTCGTACAGATTTGCCCAGCCTGCGTAAACCGCGCAGCCGGACATGGCGTTCTATCTTATCGCACCCGCGTCGATGTGCCGCGGAAAAGTAGCTCATGCCCAAAGACTTGACGGAGACGAAACAATTGACGCGGCCTGGCCGTCGCCAAGGCACGCCGCGTGCGACAATGTGCCCCAATACAACTGCACTCGGAAAGGCCCGTCATGACCGCACGCCTCATCGTTATGGATATCGACTCCACGCTCATCAACCAGGAAGTCATCGACCTGTTGGGCGAGGAGGCCGGCGTGGGTGAGCAAGTTGCACAGATCACCGAACGCGCCATGCGCGGCGAGCTTGACTTTAAGCAGGCGCTCGAGGAGCGCGTGGGGCTGCTTGCCGGCTTGGACGAGAACGTGTTCGAGCGCACCTTTGCGCGCGTGACGTTTACCCCCGGCGCGCTGGAGCTTGTGCGCTCGGCGCACAGCAAGGGCTGGAAGGTCGGCGTGGTAAGCGGCGGCTTCCACGAGGTCGCCGATAAGATTGTGTCCGCTGCAGGCATCGATTTTTGCCTGGCCAACCGCCTGGAAGTCGTGGACGGCAAGCTCACCGGCAAGCTGGCGGCAGACATTGTGACCAAGGAGTCCAAGCTTATCCAGCTGCTAGATTGGGCAGTCGAGTGTGGTGTCGATATGGCCCACACCGTCGCAATCGGCGACGGCGCCAACGACATCCCCATGATTCAGGCCGCGGGCACGGGCATCGCGTTTTGCGCCAAGCCCAAGACGCGCGAAGCCGCCCCGTTTGCCATCGACGAACGCAACCTGATGCTCGCCATGGACATCATCCTGCGCGACTAGTCGATTCGTCTAACAACAGAATCAATTCCTCTATGTCTAGTTTCCGAACAATTTTGTCTTAGTGTTCGGAAACATACCCTTTGAGTGCTAGACTTTGCGCCGTCGAAGGGAACATATATGGATAAGCGAGATCTTGAGCAATTGCTGAGCGATGTTGCCGGCGGAGCAGTCACCCCCGCCGACGCCCTCACGCGCATCCAGACGGCTCCGACCGCCGATTTGGGCTTTGCGCAGCTCGATCTTTCGCGCGGGGTGCGCCAGGGAGCCGGCGAGGTTGTCTACGGCGCCGGTAAAACCGCCGAGCAGATAGCCGCCATTATCAAAGCGCTGCGTAATGCTGGCCAGGAGCGCATCCTGGTCACACGCCTGGACAGCGAAAAAGCAGCCCGCGCCTCGGAGCTCCTCGGCACCGGCATCGACCTGGGATATGTCCCGGACGCACAGCTCGCCCTCGTGGGCGGCAAGCCCTCCCCCACCGGCAACGGACGCGTTGTCGTCGCCTGCGCCGGCACGAGCGACTTACCCGTCGCCGAAGAAGCCGCGTTGACGGCCGAATTCTATGGCAACGAGGTCGACCGCCTCTACGACGTAGGCGTCGCCGGCCTGCACCGTCTGCTCGCACATGCCAAGGAACTTGCTCAGGCGCAGGTGGTCATCGCCATCGCCGGCATGGAGGGCGCGCTGGCGAGCGTTATCGGCGGTCTGGTAAGCTGTCCGGTCATCGCCGTTCCCACCAGTGTGGGTTACGGCGCGAGCTTTGGTGGCGTAGCCGCGCTGCTCGCCATGCTCAACTCCTGCGCCAGCGGCGTTTCGGTCGTCAACATCGACAACGGCTTTGGTGCCGCCTACCAGGCAAGTCTTATCAATCATCTGAGCGCCGGCACGCCCTGCGCCCGTTAAGGAGCATTCCATGTCCAATCATCAGCACACGCTTATCATCGACGGCACCTCGGGCATCAGCGGCGATATGACCGTCGCGGCCCTGCTCGACCTAGGCGCCAGCGAGGAGCACCTGCGCGAGCAGCTCGCCACGCTGCCGGTCGACGGCTTTACGATCGCCGTCACACGCGTAAGCAAGCATGGCATCAACGCCTGCGATTTCGACGTCCAGCTTGCAGAGGAGCTCGAGAACCACGATCACGATATGGCCTGGCTCTACGGCAACGAAGCAGCTGCCGAGCACACGCACGAGCACGAGCGCCACCATCATGATCATGACGAGCACGAACACGTGCACTGCCACGAGCATGATCATGAGGCCCACGACCATGGCCACGAGGACCATCATCACGCCCACGGCCATCACCACCGTTCTTTGGCGGACGTCACCGCCATCATCGACGGCTCGCAGCTAAGCGATGGCGCCAAGCGTCGCGCCCTCGCCATCTTTACCGCGCTCGCCGCCGCCGAGGCCAAGGCTCACGGCAAAACGCCCGAGACCGTCATGTTCCACGAGGTGGGCGCCGTCGACTCCATCGTCGACGTCTGCTCTGTCGCCATCTGCCTCGACGACCTGGGTATTGAGGACATCGTGGTCGAGTCGCTCTCCGAGGGCCACGGAACCATCCGCTGCGCCCACGGCCTCATGCCCATTCCCGTCCCCGCTGTCGTCAACCTGTGCCAGGCGGGCAATATCGCCCTCACGCCTGCACCGGTCGCCGGCGAGCTCGTGACGCCCACGGGCGCCGCCATCGTCGCCGCGCTGCGCACGTCCGACCAACTGCCCTCACGCTACCGCATCGAAGCCGTCGGCTACGGCGCCGGCAAGCGCCCCTACGAGGGTTGCTCCGGTACGCTCCGCTGCCTGCTCGTTCACGCGGACGCATAGCCATGGATGCCCGCAAAGAAAAAAGCCGCGCTGCCATCGTTGCGGCGTTCTCCAAGCTGCTGCGCGAGGAAGATTACGGTAAGATCACCGTCGGCGACATCATCGCTCGCGCCCATGTGGGTCGTGCCACGTTCTACGGCCTCTTCAAGAGCAAAGATGACCTGCTGGCCGAGCTCGTGAGCGATATCTGCACCCATGCCCTCGACGATGACGGTACGCCCCTCGACGACCCGCTCGTACAGGTCGAGCATATCCTCAACAACCTCTGGGAACGCCGTCAGGGCGTACGGGCACTGGTAGCCGGCGCCGGCTCACGCATCTTCGCCGACTGTCTCCGCAAGACCATCATGTCACGAGCAGCCGAAACCGTCCCTACCGACCCAAACGGCCCCGCCGCCACCATGGACCGAAGCTTCCTACTACACCACATAGCCTCAAGCTTCGTAGGAATGGTCCAATGGTGGGCCTGGCACAACTTCCAAGCAGATAAGGCCGACGTAGCCAAAGACTACCTCTCAGCCATTAAGCCTCTCTTCAACTAAGTAAACCCCTCATCCCAAAGTTCCGCCCTCATCCCAAAGTTCCGCCCCAACCCAAAGTTCCGCCCCAACCCAAAGCCCAATCCATCCCAAAGTGTCGACAGCAGCCCAACGCCCCTACCAGCAATAAGCCCCTCCCATCCAAACTCAGATATATATGTTGGGTTGCTTGTTCGAACGCAACAAAGACCCCGCAGCTGGCCGCATGGGGTAACTTCCCAGCGCATTCCACAGGACGAAAGAACCCCCGCCGCACGAAGTGCGCAGCGGGGGTTCTT